>NZ_JBWKWT010000002.1:0-175210 GCF_059422365.1 Pseudomonas sp. GW821-FHT01E10 | reverse complement strand
TTTCACCATCTGGGCAGTATCGGCAGCGCTAGTGCGTCGTCGATGGCGCGCACTATACGGAGCGTCTTTTTAACTGTAAACCCCCGTCATCAAAAAAACCTGGAAAATTTTACCGGCGGCATTCAAATCAGCTTCGCGGTGTCGATAAAGGGCTTTAGATGGGCTGTCATAGCCTGAAATTTCCCGTTTCATTACGCCTATGCCAAACTAACCCGCATATAGACAAGGTGAAAACTCTCTAATGGCCGATTGGCAGTCCCTCGATCCCGAGGCCGCTCGTGAAGCGGAAAAATATGAAAACCCTATTCCTAGCCGCGAACTGATCCTTCAGCACCTTGCTGATCGAGGTTCGCCTGCTAACCGCGAGCAGCTGGTCGAAGAGTTTGGTCTGACCACAGAAGACCAGATCGAAGCCCTGCGCCGCCGCCTGCGCGCCATGGAGCGCGACGCTCAACTCATCTACACCCGTCGCGGCACTTATGCGCCGGTGGACAAGCTCGACCTGATCCTGGGCCGCATCAGCGGTCACCGTGACGGTTTCGGCTTCCTGGTCCCGGACGACGGCAGTGACGACCTGTTCATGAGCCCGGCGCAAATGCGCCTGGTGTTCGATGGCGACCGTGCCCTGGCACGTGTTTCCGGCCTCGACCGTCGCGGTCGCCGCGAAGGCATGATTGTCGAAGTGGTGTCCCGCGCTCACGAGAGCATCGTCGGTCGTTACTTCGAGGAGGGCGGTATCGGTTTCGTCGTCGCAGACAATCCGAAGATCCAGCAAGAAGTGCTGGTGACGCCAGGTCGCAATGCCAACGCGCAGATCGGTCAGTTCGTTGAAGTGAAGATCACTCACTGGCCGACGCCACGCTTCCAGCCGCAAGGCGACGTGGTCGAGGTGGTGGGCAACTACATGGCACCGGGCATGGAAATCGATGTTGCCCTGCGCACCTACGATATTCCGCACGTCTGGCCTGAAGCGGTCTTGAAAGAAGCCGCCAAGCTCAAGCCCGAAGTCGAAGAGAAAGACAAAGAGAAGCGCATCGACCTGCGTCATCTGCCGTTCGTGACCATCGACGGTGAAGATGCGCGCGACTTCGATGACGCGGTCTACTGCGAAGCCAAACCGGGCAAGCTGCGCCTGTTCTCCGGTGGCTGGAAGTTGTACGTGGCGATTGCCGACGTTTCCAGCTACGTGAAAATCGGTTCGGCGCTGGATAACGAATCCCAGGTTCGCGGCAACTCGGTGTACTTCCCCGAGCGCGTGGTACCGATGCTGCCTGAGCAGTTGTCCAATGGCCTGTGCTCGCTGAACCCGCACGTCGATCGCCTGGCCATGGTTTGCGAGATGACCATCTCCAAATCCGGCGAAATGACCGACTACTGCTTCTACGAAGCGGTGATTCACTCCCATGCCCGCCTGACCTACAACAAGGTCAGCGCCATGCTGGAAACGCCGAAAGCCACCGAAGCGCGTCAGCTTCGCGGTGAATACACCGACGTTCTGCCGCACCTCAAGCAGCTGTATGCGCTGTACAAGGTTCTGCTGGCGGCTCGTCACGTGCGCGGCGCGATCGATTTCGAAACCCAGGAAACCCGGATCATCTTCGGTTCCGAGCGCAAGATTGCCGAAATCCGTCCGACCGTTCGCAACGATGCTCACAAGCTGATTGAGGAATGCATGCTGGCGGCCAACGTGGCCACCGCCGAATTCCTGAAGAAGCACGAAATCCCTGCGTTGTATCGCGTCCACGACGGCCCGCCGCCGGAGCGTCTGGAAAAACTGCGCGCCTTCCTCGGCGAGCTCGGCCTGTCCCTACACAAAGGCAAGGACGGTCCGTCGCCGAAGGATTACCAGGCTTTGCTCGCGGGCATCAAGGATCGTCCGGATTTCCACCTGATCCAGACCGTCATGCTGCGTTCGTTGAGCCAAGCGGTGTACAGCGCCGATAACCAGGGCCACTTCGGCCTGAATTACGAAGCCTATACCCACTTCACTTCGCCTATTCGCCGCTACCCGGACTTGCTCACGCATCGGGCGATTCGCAGCGTCATCCATTCGAAAATGGACACCCCGCACGTTCGCCGTGCCGGCGCGATGACCATTCCGAAGGCGCGGATCTATCCGTACGACGAAGCGACCCTGGAGCAGCTCGGCGAACAGTGCTCGATGAGCGAGCGCCGTGCCGACGAAGCCACCCGCGACGTAGTGAACTGGCTCAAGTGCGAGTTCATGAAAGACCGCGTGGGCGAATCGTTCCCGGGGGTGATCACCGCCGTGACCGGTTTCGGCCTGTTCGTCGAACTGACCGATATTTACGTCGAAGGCCTGGTGCACGTCACCGCGCTGCCGGGTGACTACTACCACTTCGATCCTGTGCACCATCGCCTCGCCGGTGAGCGTACCGGTCGTAGCTTCCGCTTGGGCGACACCGTTGAAGTGCGCGTCATGCGCGTCGACCTCGACGAGCGCAAGATCGACTTCGAGATGGCCGAAAAAACCATCAGCGCACCGATCGGTCGCAAAAAGCGCGGCACTGAAACCGCAGCGCCTGCTATCAAAACAGCTGCCGAGCCAGTACTGGCCAAGGCCGGGCGTCGTCCGGCCAAGGAAAAGGCCGTCGAGGCCTATCGTCCGAGCGATGCGGCGGCAAAAAATGCCGAGTTGCGCAAAAGTCGTGAAATGAAACAGGCATTGCTGTCTGAAGCGAAAAGCGGCGGTAAAGCGGCGTCTGGGGGAAAGACCGGGCGGTCGGCGCCTGACAAGGCCTCCGGCGGCAAGCCAGCCAAACCGAGCAAACACCGTAAAGGCCCGCCAAAAGCGGGTTCCGCTCCAGCCGCCAGAAGCGGCGGGGCGCGTAAACCTAAGGCCAAGTCATGAGTCAGTTGGAAAAGATCTACGGCGTGCACGCAGTAGAAGCGTTGCTGCGTCACCACCCAAAACGCGTCAAGCAGATCTGGCTGGCTGAAGGCCGCAGCGATCCGCGCGTTCAGACGCTGATCGAACTCGCTGCCGAAAATCGCGTGGCCGTCGGTCAGGCAGAGCGTCGCGAGCTGGACGCCTGGGTTGAAGGCGTGCACCAGGGCGTGGTGGCGGACGTGAGCCCGAGCCAGGTCTGGGGCGAGGCCATGCTCGACGAGCTGCTCGATCGCACCGAAGGCGCGCCTTTGCTGCTGGTGCTCGACGGCGTGACCGATCCGCACAACCTCGGCGCTTGCCTGCGTTCGGCCGATGCGGCCGGCGCGCTGGCGGTGATCGTGCCGAAGGACAAATCAGCCACGCTGACCCCGACGGTTCGAAAAGTTGCTTGTGGCGCGGCGGAAGTGATTCCGTTGGTCGCCGTGACCAACCTGGCGCGCACCCTGGAAAAACTCAAGCAGCGCGGCTTGTGGGTCGTCGGTACGGCGGGCGAGGCTGAACAGGATCTGTATCAGCAGGACCTGACGGGCCCGACCATCCTGATCATGGGTGCCGAAGGTAGCGGCATGCGCCGCCTGACTCGCGACCTTTGCGACTATTTGGTGCGCCTGCCGATGGCTGGCAGCGTCAGCAGCCTCAACGTGTCCGTCGCCACCGGCGTCTGCCTGTTCGAAGCGCTGCGCCAGCGTGGCGTCAAAGCCGCCGGGACCGCCAAAAAGTCCTGACACTCCTCTGCAGGAGTCGCCGCAGGCGGCTCCTGCAAGTGTTCGGCTTTCCAGTCGAAGTGATTGTTCAAATAATCACCAATTGCCTTGCACCTCCCTCGACCCTTCTCTACAATTGCGCCCCTTGCTGTGACGGCAGGCACGCATGTGTCTATCGCAAGCAAGTCCATAAGTGTCATTCACTCCTTGTCTGACCGCTTTTGAGCGGCAGGCTACAACCCGTAAGGAGCATTCATGCGTCATTACGAAATCATCTTTTTGGTCCACCCGGATCAAAGCGAGCAAGTCGGCGGCATGGTTGAGCGTTACACCAAGCTGATCGAAGAAGACGGCGGCAAAATCCACCGTCTGGAAGATTGGGGCCGTCGTCAACTGGCCTACGCAATCAACAATGTTCACAAGGCTCACTACGTGATGCTGAACGTTGAGTGCACTGGCAAGGCCCTGGCCGAGCTGGAAGACAACTTCCGCTACAACGATGCAGTGATCCGTAACCTGGTCATCCGTCGCGAAGAAGCCGTTACCGGCCAATCCGAGATGCTCAAGGCTGAAGAAAACCGCAGTGAGCGCCGTGAGCGTCGCGACCGTCCTGAGCACTCCGACGCTGAAGGCGTTGACAGTGATGACAGCGACAACAGCGATAACGCTGACGAGTAATCCACGGACCTTTTGAGGAGCCTATTACATGGCACGTTTCTTCCGTCGTCGTAAATTCTGCCGCTTCACCGCTGAAGACGTGAAAGAGATCGATTACAAAGATCTCAACACTCTGAAAGCTTACGTATCCGAGACCGGCAAAATCGTTCCAAGCCGCATCACCGGTACCAAAGCACGTTATCAGCGTCAGCTGGCCACCGCTATCAAGCGCGCCCGCTTCCTGGCCCTGCTGGCCTACACCGACAGCCACGGCCGCTGAGACCGGGCAGTCGACACGTAGCAAAGGATTGAATGCATGCGCGCCTTAGCTGAGTTCATCATGCGCGGCCGTATGCAGGCCACTCTGGTAGTGGCCGGATGCGCAACATTGCCGTTGTTGTATTGGTTGGGTGCTGCCGCTGGATGCCTTGTGCTCCTGCGGCGCGGATTGAAGGACGCCGTTGGCGTACTTGCTCTGGGACTGCTGCCGGCGTTGATCTGGTGGCTTTTCTTCGACGACCCACGGGCACTTCTGGTGCTGCTGGGGTCTTCGAGCCTTGCGTTGGTTTTGCGCGCAAGCGAGTCCTGGAACCGCGTGCTGCTGGTCAGCATAGCGATGGGATTGGTGTTTTCAGTGGTGCTGGGGGCGGCTTTTGCGCCCCAGATCGAGATGCTGGCGCAGGCTTTGATAAAAGTCATGCCGTCGCTACTCGGTGAGGTCTACCAGCAATTGTCGGTAGACGAGCAAGCGCGCTTTGCGTCCCTGATTGCACCGGTTCTGACTGGCCTGATTGCGGCGTTGTTGCAAATCGTCAGTGTGCTGAGCCTGATTGTCGGGCGCTACTGGCAGGCGTTGTTGTACAACCCGGGTGGTTTTGGTCGCGAGTTTCGCGCCATCCGAATCCCGCTGGGACCGGCGATGTTGCTGCTGGCGTTAATGCTTCTGGGGCCAAATCTTGGCCCGCAGATGGCCATGTTGACGCCGTTGTGCAGCGTACCGCTGGTGTTCGCCGGGCTGGCCCTGATTCACGGGCTGGTGGCGCAAAAGCGACTGGCCAAGTTCTGGCTGGTGGGGTTGTACGTCACGCTGTTGCTGTTCATGCAGCTGATCTATCCGTTGCTGGTGGTTCTGGCCATCGTCGACAGCCTGATTGATTTTCGCGGTCGTTCGGCACCGAAAGATGCCGATAGCGCGAACGGTGAAGGTTAAAAGTTAAGAGGATTTTCACATGCAACTGATCCTTCTGGAAAAAGTCACCAACCTGGGCAACCTGGGTGACAAAGTGAACGTTAAGGCTGGTTACGGTCGTAACTACCTGCTGCCATACGGCAAAGCTACCGCTGCGACCCCAGCCAACCTGGCTGCGTTCGAAGAGCGTCGCGCTGAGCTGGAAAAAGCCGCAGCAGACCGTAAAGCATCGGCTGAAAGCCGCGCCGCCCAACTGGCTGAGCTGGAAGTGACTATCACTGCCACCGCCGGTGACGAAGGCAAGCTGTTCGGTTCGATCGGCACCCACGACATCGCTGATGCACTGACCGCCTCTGGCGTTGAAGTTGCAAAAAGCGAAGTTCGTCTGCCGAACGGCACTATCCGCAACGTAGGCGAATTCGACGTAGCCGTGCACCTGCACGCCGAAGTTGAAGCCACCGTACGCGTTGTCGTGGTAGCAGCTTAAGCAGCACTTGTCGGCTGGCACCCTCGGGTGCTTGCCGGTAACATCGGGCACGATCCTGTTTACAGGTCGTGCCCTTTGTCTTTCTGCAGTTCCTGATTTTCACAACCTCTGCTTCTCCTGAATAAACCAAGTGGCCATGAACGATATCTCCGCTCCCGAGCAATACGATCTGCAAACCGCTGCCCTGAAGGTGCCGCCGCATTCCATCGAGGCCGAACAGGCCGTGCTCGGTGGGTTGATGCTGGACAACAACGCCTGGGAACGCGTGCTCGATCAAGTCTCCGACGGCGATTTCTATCGGCATGACCACCGCCTGATCTTCCGGGCCATCGCCAAACTGGCGGACCAGAACCAGCCAATCGACGTCGTGACCCTGGCCGAGCAATTGGACAAGGAAGGTCAGACGTCCCAGGTCGGCGGTCTCGGTTACCTTGGCGAACTGGCAAAAAACACGCCGTCCGTCGCCAACATCAAGGCCTATGCCCAGATCGTTCGCGAGCGGGCAACCCTGCGCCAGTTGATCGGCATCAGTACCGAAATCGCCGACAGCGCTTTCAACCCTGAAGGCCGCACCGCCGCCGAGATTCTCGACGAGGCCGAACGGCAGATCTTCCAGATTGCCGAGGCTCGTCCGAAAACCGGCGGCCCGGTCAGCGTCAACGACCTGCTGACCAAGGCCATCGACCGCATCGACACCTTGTTCAACACCGACAACTCGATCACCGGCCTGTCCACCGGTTACACCGACCTCGACGAGAAGACCAGTGGCCTGCAACCGGCCGACCTGATCATCGTCGCCGGCCGTCCGTCCATGGGTAAAACCACCTTTGCGATGAACCTGGTGGAAAACGCCGTGCTGCGCAGCGAGAAGGCTGTCCTGGTTTACTCCCTCGAGATGCCAGGCGAATCGCTGATCATGCGTATGCTGTCGTCCCTCGGTCGAATCGACCAGACCAAGGTCCGGGCCGGTCGCCTGGAAGACGACGACTGGCCGCGCCTGACGTCGGCGGTCAACCTGCTCAATGATCGCAAGTTGTTCATCGACGACACGGCGGGTATCAGCCCCTCGGAAATGCGCGCCCGGACCCGTCGTCTGGTGCGTGAGCACGGTGAGATCGGTCTGATCATGATCGACTACCTGCAACTGATGCAGATCCCGGGGTCCAGTGGTGACAACCGGACCAACGAGATTTCCGAGATCTCCCGGTCCCTGAAAGCCCTGGCCAAGGAATTCAACTGCCCGGTGGTGGCACTGTCCCAGCTCAACCGTTCCCTGGAACAACGCCCGAACAAGCGCCCGGTGAACTCCGACTTGCGGGAATCGGGAGCGATCGAGCAGGACGCCGACGTGATCATGTTCGTTTACCGGGACGAGGTGTATCACCCGGAAACCGAACACAAAGGCATTGCCGAAATCATCATCGGCAAGCAGCGGAACGGCCCGATCGGCTTTATCCGCCTGGCCTTCATCGGCAAATACACCCGATTTGAAAACCTGGCGCCGGGTAGCTACAACTTCGACGACGATGAATAACCTGCGCGGGGACTTTGTGGCGAGGGAGCTTGCTCCCGCTGGGTTGCGTAGCAACCCCAAAACCTGAGTCATCCTGTTTCAGGTGCACCGTATTTGCATATGTTGCGACTGCTTCGCAGTCGAGCGGGAGCTAGCTCCCTCGCCACAGGGGTTGCGTATATCGCTCGCTGATTTCCGACCATAGCCGTCGGAATTGGTCAAAATTTGTGCTATATTCCGCGCCCGCGAAATTCAATGAAAGCCAACACCGGTTATCGACATGCAAGCAGCCAAGCCGTTATTTGACTATCCCAAGTACTGGGCCGAATGTTTCGGGCCAGCGCCATTCCTGCCCATGAGCAGGGAGGAGATGGATCAGCTCGGCTGGGATTCCTGCGACATCATCATCGTCACCGGTGATGCCTACGTCGACCATCCGTCGTTCGGCATGGCGATCATCGGCCGGCTGCTGGAGGCCCAGGGCTTCCGCGTCGGGATCATCGCGCAGCCGAACTGGCAGTCCAAAGACGACTTCATGAAGCTCGGCGAGCCGAACCTGTTTTTCGGTGTCGCGGCCGGCAACATGGACTCGATGATCAACCGCTACACCGCCGACAAGAAAATCCGTTCCGACGACGCCTACACCCCCGGTGGCCTGGCAGGCAAACGTCCGGACCGCGCGAGCCTGGTTTACAGCCAGCGCTGCAAGGAAGCCTATAAGCACGTGCCGATTGTGCTCGGCGGCATCGAAGCCTCCCTGCGCCGCATCGCCCACTACGATTACTGGCAGGATCGGGTGCGTAACTCGATCCTGATCGACGCCTGCGCCGACATCCTGCTCTACGGCAACGCCGAGCGTGCGATCGTCGAAGTCGCCCAGCGCCTGTCCTACGGCCACAAGATCGAAGACATCACCGATGTGCGCGGCACCGCGTTCATCCGCCGTGATACGCCGCAAGGCTGGTACGAAGTCGATTCCACGCGCATCGACCGTCCGGGCAAGATCGACAAGATCATCAACCCGTACGTCAACACCCAGGACACCGCCGCCTGCGCCATCGAGCAGGAAAAGGGGCCGGTTGAAGACCCTGGCGAGGCTAAGGTCGTACAGATCCTGGCCAGCCCGAAAATGACTCGCGACAAGACCGTCATTCGTCTGCCGTCGGTTGAAAAAGTCCGTGGCGATGCGGTGCTTTACGCTCACGCCAACCGCGTGCTGCACCTGGAAACCAATCCGGGCAACGCCCGCGCTCTGGTGCAAAAACACGGCGAGGTAGACGTCTGGTTCAACCCGCCGCCGATTCCGATGACCACCGAAGAAATGGACTACGTGTTCGGCATGCCTTACGCGCGCGTTCCGCACCCGGCGTACGGCAAGGAAAAGATCCCGGCCTACGAGATGATCCGTTTCTCGGTGAACATCATGCGTGGCTGCTTCGGCGGCTGCACCTTCTGCTCGATCACCGAGCACGAAGGCCGGATCATCCAGAACCGTTCCGAAGAGTCGATCATTCGCGAAATCGAAGAGATCCGCGACAAGGTTCCGGGTTTTACCGGCGTCATTTCCGACCTCGGCGGCCCGACCGCGAACATGTACCGCATCGCCTGCAAGACCCCGGAAATCGAATCCGCGTGCCGCAAGCCTTCATGCGTGTTCCCAGGCATTTGCCCGAACCTCAACACCGATCACTCGTCGCTGATCCAGCTCTATCGCAGCGCCCGGGCCTTGCCGGGCGTGAAGAAGATCCTGATCGCCTCCGGCCTGCGCTACGACCTCGCGGTCGAGTCGCCGGAGTACGTCAAGGAGCTGGTGACCCACCACGTCGGTGGTTACCTGAAGATCGCCCCGGAACACACCGAGGAAGGTCCGCTCAACCAGATGATGAAACCGGGCATCGGCAGCTATGACAAGTTCAAGCGCATGTTCGAGAAGTACACCAAGGAAGCCGGGAAAGAGCAGTACCTGATTCCGTACTTCATCGCCGCTCACCCGGGCACCACCGACGAAGACATGATGAATCTGGCCCTGTGGCTCAAGGGCAACGGTTTCCGTGCCGACCAGGTGCAGGCGTTCTACCCGTCGCCGATGGCCACCGCCACCGCGATGTACCACTCGGGCAAGAACCCGCTGCGCAAGGTCACTTACAAGAGCGACGGCGTGACTATCGTCAAGAGCGAAGAGCAGCGTCGCCTGCACAAAGCGTTCTTGCGTTATCACGACCCGAAAGGCTGGCCGATGCTGCGTGAAGCGCTGACCCGCATGGGCCGCGCCGACCTGATCGGGCCGGGCAAGAACCAGTTGATCCCGTTGCATCAGCCAGCGACCGACAGCTACCAGAGCGCCCGTCGCAAGAACTCGACGCCGGCTGGCAGCCACAAAGTGGCCAAGGAAACGACCACCAAGATCCTGACCCAGCACACTGGTCTGCCACCGCGTGCCAGCGATGGCGGCAACCCGTGGGACAAGCGTGAACAGGCCAAGGCGGCGGCATTTGCCCGCAACCAGCAGGCGGCCAAGGAGCGCAAGGACGCGGCCAAAGGCAAGGGGCCGAAGCCTGCGCGCAAGCCGGTCGTGCCGCGCTAAACGTCGCTTGAGCTGAACAGAACGCCAACCTCCGGGTTGGCGTTCTGCGTTTCAGGAACAACGAATCTCATTGTGGCGAGGGAGCTTGCTCCCGTTCGGCTGCGAAGCAGTCGTCAGCTTTTTAGGGCCGCTGCGCGCCCCAGCGGGAGCAAGCTCCCTCGCCACAGAGACCGCGTACATTCACGTCCTCGCCACATTTGCGTGCAACTGCGCCAAACCAATTTTCCGCATCGCCCGATTTTGGTGCTGTACTGCCTCAAGCAATTGGAGAAAGCGCCAACGCCGCTGGCTGGCATAAGTCTTGCGCGCTTTCCTATAAGTTTAAGGCTCGCAGGAGGCACGCCGTGTCGATTCATGTCGCATTGCATCACGTCACGCATTACCGCTACGACCGCGCCGTCGAGCTCGGTCCGCAGATCGTTCGCCTGCGCCCGGCTGCCCACAGCCGCACGCGGATACTGTCCTATGCGCTGAAAGTCTCGCCCGAGCAGCATTTCATCAACTGGCAACAAGACCCTCAGGGCAATTACCTGGCGCGGTTGGTGTTCCCGGAGAAAACCGATGAACTGAGGATCGAGGTCGACCTGCTGGCCGAGATGGCAGTCTTCAATCCCTTCGACTTCTTCCTCGAGCCCTACGCCGAGAAGATCCCTTTCGCCTATGCAGCGGATGAGCGCAAAGAGCTGGCGCCGTACCTGGAAACCTTGCCGCTGACGCCGACATTCAAGGCCTATCTGGACGGCATCGACCGCACGCCGCTGCCCAGCGTGGATTTCCTCGTCGCGATCAACCAGCGCCTGAGCGAAGACATCGGTTACCTGATTCGTATGGAGCCGGGCGTACAGACCCCGGAATACACCCTCGAACAGGCCTCCGGCTCTTGCCGCGACTCGGCGTGGCTACTGGTGCAATTGTTGCGCAACCTCGGCCTGGCGGCGCGATTCGTCTCCGGTTATCTGATCCAGCTGACCGCCGACGTCAAAAGCCTCGACGGTCCCTCGGGCACCGAAGTGGATTTCACTGACCTGCATGCCTGGTGCGAAGTCTATTTGCCCGGTGCCGGCTGGATCGGCCTGGACGCTACCTCAGGGTTGTTTGCCGGTGAAGGACACATTCCGTTGGCGTGCAGCCCCGACCCATCCTCTGCGGCACCGATCAGTGGTTTGGTGGAACCGTGCGAGTGCGAATTCACCCACGAAATGTCGGTCGAGCGGATTTGGGAAGCGCCAAGGGTTACCAAACCCTACACCGAAGACCAATGGCTGGCGATTCAGGCATTGGGCCGGCAGATCGATGCTGATTTGCTCGAAGGCGACGTGCGCCTGACCATGGGCGGCGAGCCGACGTTCGTTTCCATTGATGACCCGGACGGCGCCGAGTGGAACACCGCCGCGCTCGGGCCAGACAAGCGTCGGCTGTCAGCCGAACTGTTCCAGCGAATGCGCAAGCATTACGCGCCCAAGGGTCTGGTACATTTCGGTCAAGGCAAGTGGTACCCCGGCGAGCAACTGCCGCGCTGGTCGCTGAACTGCTATTGGCGCCGCGATGGCGTGCCGATCTGGCATAACAGCGCGCTGATTGCCGACGAGCGGGAAGATTACGGCGCCGATGGCGAACTGGCCGGGCGTTTCCTGGCGAGTGTCGCCGAACGCTTGAAAATTCCGACACGCTTCGTGTTCCCGGCCTACGAAGACAATTTCTATTACCTCTGGCGCGAAGGCGCTTTACCGCAGAACGTCAGCGCCGAAGACTCACGCCTGGAAGAACCTCTGGAGCGTGCGCGCCTGCGCAAAGTCTTCAGCCAAGGCCTGGACAAGGTCATCGGTCAGGTCCTGCCGCTGGCGCGTACCGCCAAGGGCGATCAATGGCAAAGCGGTCGCTGGTACCTGCGCGAGGAACACTGCCGGTTGGTGCCGGGGGATTCGCCACTGGGTTATCGCTTGCCGCTCGGTTCGCAGCCTTGGGTGAAAGCTGCGGAGTACCCGTTCATTCATTCCACGGACCCGAATCAGGATTTCCCGGCGCTACCGGACACCGACCAGCTACGGAATCACGCTCAACCGAAAACGGCCGACGAACGTGTGCCCGAGATCGACCAGTCCGCCGACTGGCTGACCCGCACCGCGTTCTGCGCCGAAGCACGTGAAGGTCGGTTGTACCTGTTCATGCCGCCACTGGAGCGGGTCGAGGACTACCTGGAACTGGTCGCCGCCATCGAAGCCACCGCCGAGGAACTGCATTGCCCGGTATTGCTGGAAGGCTATGAACCGCCGAGCGATCCGCGTCTGAGCAACTTTCGCATTACCCCGGATCCGGGCGTGATCGAGGTCAACGTCCAGCCGTCCGCTACCTGGGACGAGTTGGTGGAACGTACCGAGTTTCTTTACGAAGAGGCGCGCCAGACCCGGCTGACCACCGAGAAATTCATGATCGATGGCCGGCACACCGGCACCGGCGGCGGTAACCATTTCGTCCTGGGGGGGGCGACCCCGGCTGACTCACCGTTTCTGCGCCGTCCCGACCTGCTGCGCAGCCTGATCAGCTACTGGCATAACCACCCGTCCTTGTCCTACCTGTTTTCCGGGCTGTTCATCGGCCCGACATCCCAGGCACCGCGGGTGGACGAAGCGCGCAACGATTCGCTGTATGAACTGGAAATCGCCTTCGCCCAGATGCCGGAGCCGGGCGAAGAATGCCCACCATGGCTGGTGGATCGCTTGTTGCGCAATTTGCTGATCGACGTGACCGGCAACACCCACCGCGCCGAGTTCTGCATCGACAAACTCTATTCACCGGACGGCGCCACCGGACGCCTTGGCTTGCTGGAACTGCGAGCCTTTGAAATGCCGCCTCATGCGCGCATGAGCCTGGCTCAGCAGTTGTTGTTGCGGGCGCTGGTGGCGCGGTTCTGGCGCGAGCCTTATGCACCGCCGAAACTGGCGCGCTGGGGCACCGAACTGCACGACCGGTTCTTGCTGCCGCACTTTATCGAGCAGGATTTCGCCGATGTAATCGTCGACCTGAATGCCGCCGGTTATCCGGTGCAGGCAGAGTGGTTCGCGGCGCATCTGGAGTTCCGTTTTCCCAAGGTCGGCGACTACGCCGTCAGCGGTATCGAACTGGAATTGCGTCAGGCGCTGGAGCCCTGGCATGTGTTGGGCGAAGAGGGCAGCGCGGGCGGTACGGTGCGTTATGTGGATTCGTCCCTGGAACGTTTGCAGGTCAAGCTGACGGGGTTGCCGCCGCAACGTTATCTGCTGACCTGCAATGGCATCCCGGTGCCGTTGCAACCTACCGGTCGGGTCGGCGAGTTCGTCGCCGGTGTACGTTTCCGTGCCTGGCAACCGTACAACTGTCTGCAACCGACTATCCCGGTCCACGCACCGCTGGTGTTCGACTTGCTCGACACCTGGATGGGGCGTTCGCTGGGTGGTTGTCAGTACCACGTCGCCCATCCGGGCGGGCGCAACTACGACAGCCTGCCGGTGAACGCCAATGAAGCCGAGAGCCGGAGGATGGCGCGTTTCTTCCGCATTGGACACACGCCTGGGAAACTTCCTGTACCGAAACTGGAAATCAACGACGAGCTGCCGATGACACTCGATTTGCGACGCTTTTAAACCGTACGCGACGCTCGGATTTTTCGTCTATCCGGGCGTCATGAGCCTGCGTTAGTCTGACCGTTCTTTGCTGTCTGACGAGCTTTCCATGCCTGACCTGCTTGACTGCTACCCGTTGACTGCGGGCACCTATCACGAACTGCTCGACAACAGCGGCGCCGTGCGCCCGCACTGGCGGCGGCTGTTCGATCAATTGCAACGCAGCACGCCAGCGCAACTGGTGCAGCGTCAGGCGCTGCTGACCCGGCAGATTCAGGAAAACGGCGTGACCTACAACGTCTACGCCGACCCCAAGGGCGCTGATCGGCCATGGGAGCTGGATTTGTTGCCTCATGTGATTGCAGCCGATGAGTGGCAGCAGCTTTCGGCCGGGATCGCTCAACGGGCGCGTTTGCTCAATGCTGTGCTGGCGGACCTGTACGGTCCTCAACGCTTGATCGCCGAAGGCCTGCTGCCGGCTGAACTGGTGTTCGGTCATAACAACTTCCTCTGGCCTTGCCAGGGCATCGCACCGCCCGACGGGGCCTTTCTGCATCTGTATGCCGTGGATTTGGCGCGCACGCCTGACGGTCGCTGGTGGGTGACCGCCGACCGGACTCAAGCACCCTCCGGTGCCGGTTACGCCCTGGAAAACCGCACCATCGTGTCCCGGGCCTTCCCCGAGTTGTATCGCGACTTGAAGGTGCGGCACCTGGCCGGGTTCTTCCGCACACTTCAGGAAACACTCGCCCGGCAGGCGCCGAGCGACGATGAAGCGCCGCTGGTGGTCCTGCTGACACCGGGGCGTTTCAACGAAAGCTATTTCGAGCACTTGTACCTGGCTCGTCAGCTCGGTTATCCACTGGTGGAGGGCGGTGATCTGACCGTGCGCGATGCCACGGTCTATCTGAAAACCTTGAGCGGGTTGCGCCGGGTTCACGCGATCATGCGTCGGCTCGACGATGATTTCTGCGACCCGCTGGAGCTGCGCACCGACTCGGCCCTTGGCGTGCCAGGGCTGCTCGAAGCGGTGCGTCAGGGCCGGGTGCTGGTGGCCAACGCCCTCGGCAGCGGTGTGCTGGAGTCGCCGGGTTTGCTGGGCTTCCTGCCGAAAATCAATCAATTCCTGTTCGGTGAAGAGTTGATCCTGCCGTCCATCGCAACTTGGTGGTGCGGCGAAGCGCCGGTGCTGGCCCAGGCCCTGGAAAAACTGCCGGAGCTGTTGATCAAGCCGGCGTTTCCGTCGCAGAGCTTTGCACCGGTGTTTGGGCGTGATTTGAGTGAAAAACAGCGCCAGGCTCTGGCTGAGCGCATGCAGGCACGGCCTTATGCCTATGTTGCGCAAGAATTGGCGCAACTGTCCCAGGCGCCGATCTGGCAGGCCGAAGGCGGACAGTTGCAACCGCGAGCCATCGGCATGCGCGTGTATGCGGTGGCCAGTCGGGAGGGTTATCGAGTGCTGCCCGGTGGCCTGACCCGGGTTGCCGCCGAGGCCGATGCCGAAGCGGTGTCGATGCAACGCGGCGGCGCGAGCAAAGACACCTGGGTGTTGGGCGATCGCCCACCCAGCGGCGAACAATGGAAAGCCCAGCGCAACATTGGCGTTCACGATCTGGTACGTCGTGATCCGTATCTGCCATCGCGGGTGGTCGAGAACCTGTTCTGGTTTGGCCGTTATTGCGAGCGCTGCGATGACAGCGCGCGGCTGCTGCGGGTCATGCTCGCGCGCTATGTCGATGGCGATGACCCGCAAGCCCTGGAAGCGGCAGTCGATCTCGGTGAGCGCCTGAATCTGTTGCCGGAGGAGGGTGAGTTGCCGCAGCGATTGCTGGCGGCGCTGCTCGGCGATGATTGGCCGTTCAGCCTGCGTTCCAATCTACAGCGTTTGCAGTGGGCGGCGTCGCAAGTACGCGGCAAGCTCTCGCGAGAGAACTGGCAAGCGCTGGTGGAGTTGCAGCGCGAGGCCATGGAGCTGGAAACCGAAGAGCCGGATTTCGGCGAGTTGCTGGACTTCCTCAACCGGTTGGTAATGTCGCTGGCGGCGCTGTCCGGCTTTGCCCTCGACGACATGACACGGGACGAAGGCTGGCGTTTCCTGATGATCGGTCGGCGGATCGAACGGCTGCAATTTCTCAGCGGCAGTCTGGCGGCGTTTTTGCGCGGTGCCGGGGCTTTCGATCAGGCCGGGCTGGAATGGCTGCTGGAACTGGGTAACAGCAGCATCACCTACCGCTCGCGGTACCTGGCGGTGGCGCAATTGATCCCGGTGCTCGACCTGTTGCTGCTCGATGAACAAAACCCGCACGCGGTGCTGTTCCAGTTGAAACTGGTGACCCGTACGTTGAAGCGCTTGAATGACGACTTCGGCGCGCCGCGCGAAACAGGTCTGCTGCAGTTGGTGGAGCGGCTGGCGCACTTCGATCTGGGCTGCCTGGAGAACTCGCTGTTCGGCGAGGCCAGTGTTCATGCCGCCGTAGAGGGGCTGGCGGATCTGCTGCAAGAGATTGCCGATGCCAGCGGACAGGTGTCGGATCGCCTGGCCTTGCGCCATTTCGCCCATGTCGATGATGTCAGCCAGCGCACGGTGTCCGTCTGATGAGTGCCCATTACCAGATCTTCCACGACACCCATTATCACTACGACAGCCCGGTGTCCCTGGCCCAGCAACTGGCGCATCTGTGGCCGCGCGCCTGTGCCTGGCAGCGCTGCACCGAACAGCAGTTGCAGATCAGTCCCCAGCCGACTTCACGCAGGGATGAGCTGGATGTGTTCGGCAATCCGCTGACCCGGTTGGCGTTCGAGCGCCCCCACGATGAATTGCTGGTCAACGCTCGGCTCACCGTCGAAGTGCTGGAGCGGCCGTCGCTGGATTTCGATCAATCGCCGGCCTGGGAAGCGACCTGCAACGCGCTGACCTACAGCAGTCAGCCACTCTCGCCTGCGTTGCTGGAAGCCTGCCGTTACCGCTTCGAATCGCCCTACGTGCATTTGAAACGCAGTTTCGTCGAGTTCTCCGAAAGTTGCTTTCCTGCTGGCCGGCCATTGCTGCTGGGTGTTCAAGCGTTGATGGAGAAGATCTTCAGCGAGTTCACCTTCGACGCCGAGGCGACCCAAGTGGCGACGCCGTTGGTGGAAGTGCTGGAGAGGCGTCGTGGGGTTTGCCAGGACTTCGCGCATTTGATGCTCGCTTGCCTGCGCTCCCGTGGGTTGGCGGCGCGGTACATCAGTGGCTATCTGCTGACACAGCCCCCACCGGGCCAGCCAAGGCTGATCGGCGCCGATGCATCGCATGCATGGGTATCGGTGTTTTGCCCGGTGTTGGGTTGGGTGGATTTTGACCCGACCAACAATGTGCAACCGGCGCTGGAGCACATCACCCTGGCCTGGGGCCGGGACTTTTCCGATGTGTCGCCGTTGCGCGGGGTGATTCTGGGCGGTGGCAGCCATGATCCCGAAGTTCGGGTGACAGTGATGCCATTGGAATAGCGCAGACCCCATGCGGGAATGTGTTTTTTGGAGGAGGGTTTCAAATTGGCCTGTGAGGGCCAGCAACATCGTTGCTGACCCTGGACACAGATCCGGTGGGCCTGATCAGATCATCGGGCCCTGAGGGTCTCAGGCGTCGGGCGCCTGATCTTTCGGTGCTTCAACATCATCTTCTGCCGCCACTTCACCTTCTGCATCCGGGTTCAGTGCTGCTGCTTCTTCAGCTGTAGCTTTCTTGCGCTGAAGCTTTTCCTCTTTCTTCTGCTCCTTGGCCAAGTCTCTCTGACGTTTGGCGAAGGAATAATTAGGTTTAGCCATGGGCGATCCTCTGGGGTCGAAGGTGAGGTTGAGCGGCGCATATTCTGCCCTGTATCGGCACCGAGCCGTTAGCTGGGTTTTTGCTCGGTCCATTTTGGCGGTACCGAGGGTTGCCAGGCGTCCAGTGCATCGAGCAGGGTTTGCGGTGATTCGCTCATTTGCAGCATGTCACGGTGCTGCCCGCGAACGAAGCCTTCGCCGACGATATGATCGAGAAAAGACGTCAACTTGCTGTAGAAACCGTTCACTTCCAGCAAACCCAGCGGTTTGCCGTGATAACCGAGCTGGCCCCAGGTCCAGACTTCGAACAGCTCTTCCAGCGTGCCCAGACCGCCGGGCAGGGCAATGAAGGCATCGCTGAGCTCGGCCATTCGCGCCTTGCGCGCATGCATGCCGTCGACCACTTCCAGGCGGGTCAGGCCGCTGTGGCCGATTTCCTTGTCCTTGAGGCTCTGCGGAATGATCCCGATCACTTCGCCGCCGGCCGCCAGTGCGGCATCTGCCACAATTCCCATCAGCCCGACGGCGCCCCCGCCATAGACCAGGGTCAGCTTGCGCTCGGCCAATGCTCGCCCCAGGGCGACAGCCGCCTCACGATAAGCCGGATTGGTGCCGGTGCTGGCACCGCAAAATACACAAACGGACGTTAAAGACATGCCTTGCTCCATGGTCAATCAGGACCACAGAGTAAAGGCAGGCTCGCATCGTTCCAAGGGTTAAACCGCGCGTTCAGGTGTTTCGTAAGTGCCACTGGCGCCACAGGCGTAGGCGGCCAACAAACTGCTCAACAAGCTGCTGAAAGACATGACAGGCGCTCCAGGTGAGTAATGATGGCCCTGATGATAGGGCCGTCCCAGACGTCTGGCTGGTAGATTGTTTCGATGGGGGTCATAGCCCGAAAGTTGTATACAATTTTTGATTCAGGTCATAGGAACTTGCGAAGATTTCAGGCAGTCTTCTGTCCATTCGCACTTTTGTTAACCCTGCCTTGGAGATTCACCATGTTTGCCAAACTTGTTGCGGTATCCCTGCTGACACTGGCCAGCAGCCAATTGATGGCTGCCGAGTGCAAAACGACCATCGACTCCACCGATCAGATGTCCTTCAACACCAAGGCCATTGAAATCGACAAAAGCTGCAAGACCTTCACCGTTGAACTGACCCACTCCGGCAGCCTGCCGAAAAACGTCATGGGCCATAACCTGGTGATCAGCAAAGAGGCTGACATGCAGCCGATCGCCACCGACGGCCTGTCGGCTGGCATCGACAAGAATTACCTGAAAGAAGGTGATACCCGTGTCATCGCTCACACCAAAGTCATCGGCGCTGGCGAAAAGGACTCTCTGACCATCGATGTGTCGAAGCTCAATGCAGCCGAAAAATACGGCTTCTTCTGCTCGTTCCCGGGCCACATCTCGATGATGAAAGGCACGGTTACACTGAAGTAATCGATTCAAACGCATAAAAAAAGCGTCCACCCGGGACGCTTTTTTTGTGCTCATTTCTACAGGGGACAGAATCAAGGCGCGAACGGCATCACACGCTTGTGATGTGTTTTCTTGTACGTATCACAAATGATCTTGAACGCTTCCTCGCGCACCGGTTCGCCGTGCAGGAAGGCGTCGATCTCGGCGTAGGTCACGCCGTGGGATGCTTCGTCCGGTTTGCCCGGCGACAGGTCTTCGAGGTCGGCGGTCGGGATTTTCTCCACCAGCGACTCTGGCGCGCCGAAGCTTCGGGCAATCGCCCGGACCTGGTTTTTCACCAGGCCGCTCAGCGGTGCGAGGTCGCAGGCGCCGTCACCGAACTTGGTGAAGAAACCCATCACGGCTTCTGCCGCGTGGTCGGTGCCGATCACCAGGCCATGAGCCGCACCGGCGATGGTGTATTGCGCGACCATGCGCATCCGCGCCTTGGTATTGCCCAATACGAAATCCACCCAGACGGCCTCTTTGCCTTCGAAGGCTGCCACTTCGCCGGCCAGGGATTTGACTGCGAGGCCGATGTTCACCGTGTGGCGTTCGTCCGGGGCGATGAAGTCCACCGAGGCCTGGGCATCGTGTTCATCGAACTGCGTCTGGTACGGCAGGCGCACGGCGATGAACTTGTAGCTGTTATCACCGGTACGCTCACGCAGTTCACGGATGGCGCGTTGGGCCAGTAGGCCGGCGGTCAGGGAATCGACGCCGCCGCTGATACCGAGCACCAGGGTCTTGAGCCCGGAATTGACCAGGCAATCCTGAATGAAGGTGATTCGCCGGGCGACTTCAGCCTCAAGGGCGAGTTGATCCACGAACGGCGGTTGGACCTTGAGCTGTTCAGCAATCTCACGCTGTACGGCTTGCATGAATTCACTCCTTGCTTGATGTACTGGAAAGGGTGGCAGGTACTTGGAAAACGTGTCGCAAATAGGCGACGAAATTCGGGTCTTTGCAGTGAGTCTTGCCAGGCTCATCAGAAATCTTGGCCACCGGTTGGCCGTTGCATGCAGTCATTTTAAGCACGATGCTCATCGGTTCGACACCCGGAATATCGCAGGTCAGGTTAGTGCCGATGCCGAAACTGACATTGATCCGACCACGTAACGCCCGAAAAATCTCCAGAGACTTGGGCAACGTCAGGCTGTCGGAAAACACCAGGGTCTTGCTCATCGGGTCGATGCCCAGCTTGTGATAGTGGGCGATGGCCTTTTCCGCCCAGAGCACCGGGTCACCGGAGTCGTGACGCAAGCCGTCGAAGAGCTTGGCAAAGAACAGGTCGAAATCGCCGAGAAACGCATCGGAAGTGATGCAGTCGGTCAGGGCGATCCCCAGCAGGCCACGGTACTCGCGGACCCAGCAGTCGAGGGCGGCGATCTGGCTGTCGATCAGCCGCGGACCGAGTTGCTGGTGGGCCATGATCCATTCGTGGGCCATGGTGCCCAGCGGCTTCATATCCAGCTCGCGGGACAGGTGCACGTTGCTGGTGCCGACGAAGCGACCGGGGAAGTCGTGCTTGAGCACGTTCACCACTTCTTCCTGCACGCGATACGAGAAGCGCCGGCGAGTGCCGAAATCGGCTACCTGCAACTCGGACAATTCATCGGTGCTGGCGTTGGCGGTCAACCAGTCGAACTTGCGATAGAGCTGCTCACGGGCCTGTTCCAGGACGATTTCCCGGTAGCGATAGCGGTTGCGCACTTCGCTGACCATGGCCAGCAACGGCACTTCGAACAGAATCACGTGCAGCCACGGCCCGCGCAGGCGGATGAACAACTCGCCGTTTTCAATGCCGGTGTGGATATAGCGCAGATTGAAACGGAACAGCCCGAGAAAGCGCAGGAAGTCCGGTTTCAGGAAGCTGATGCGCTCCAGGAAGCTCAGCTGATCGGCGCTCAGGCTCAACTCGGCCAGACGCTCGATCTGGAAACGGATCTCCGCCAGGTACGGGCGCAGATCCTCGCTGTTACGGCAACGAAACTCCCATTCGACTTCCACGTTAGGGTAGTTGTGCAGCACCGCCTGCATCATCGTCAGTTTATAGAAGTCGGTGTCGAGCAGGTTCTGCACGATGCGATCGGCAAACACACTCTCGCTCATAACGGGGTCTCCAGGCGGGTCGCGGCCCGTGGCAGCAACGTTGCAGCTGTTTCAATGAATGGGGCTAGTGGCGCATATCAGCGGTGAGGATTGCCAGCTTTTTTTGTGTTCATGGTGGAATAATCACATGGCTGGCACCTTCAAATGCAAACACCTGTGGTTTCTCAGTTATCTGCTGTTGCCTCAAGCGCTGCCTGGATAACGAGCGTCAGGCTTTCCCAACTTCTTACATAGCCATCAAGGTGGGAGTGACGAGGAATAAGCCCTATTTCAATTGCCTTGATCATTGCTGCTTTTATCATTTCATGAGTCGCTGATTTGGCCATGACTTACAATCCTTTAAATGTTATTTGGTCCAGCGTGTCGACACCGTCCTGTAGCAATAAGTAGGCTGGAAGTATCAGGCGAAAAAAGTCAGTGTCATTAGTGTTTTTAACGGTTACAGAGGTCAGTGCCTCTAAAAGGCTCGTTGCAGCGCGTATTCTGAAACAGGCATCTTCAAATAATAGGTGGGGTGCGGCGTACGAATCAATATAAAAAGTTGGAATGTTGGATGCGTTGGATTTAAGAGGCTGGTAGCGATTCACAGACGAACTCCTTGAGCGCGCTTGGGTTATGAGGGCGCGATTAATTGTTTTTGGGGGATGATGTTGCCTGGGCATTGCTTATCTGCTGAACCATTGCATAAGTGCAATGGTTCAGCGTCAATTGAAGTTTATGCGATCTGAGCTTTAGCTGGAGGCCGATCCGCAGGGTTCTTCGGCGGGAGAGGATTTTTTATCGCGGGCCAAGCTATCAAATCGAGATCCAGATCGCTGAATTTGCTTGAGTCAAAAACGGGGGTTTTTATTCCTGTGCGACGTTGTTCATCATAGTCGCCCAGGATTCGCATACAGACGTTGAATAGCAGTGTCATCGCAATAAGGTTAACCAAGGCCAAAAATGTCATGGTGATGTCTGCAAACGCGAGCACCGTGGAAAGGTCCTCAACCGAACCCCAAAAGACCAGCATCAATACGGATATGCGGTACGCAATTAATGATTTATGAGGCGCCGCGAATATGAACCGTAAACTGTTTTCTCCCAGATAGTAGTTGTAGAGCATTGCCGTGAACACAAACAAGGAAAGTACCACGCTGATGAACACCCGACCCCAATCGCCTACTACCTCTGCCAGAGAGTTTTGCGCCAATGCAATTCCGTCGCCTTCGAAACCGGGAGCATAAAAACCGGAAAGCAAAATGATCAACGCGGTACACGTGCAAATAATGATGGTATCGATGAAGACACTGAACGCCTGCACCACACCTTGTGCTATCGGATGGGCGATTTTTGCCGCAGAGGCGACGTTAGGTGCACTGCCCAGTCCTGCTTCATTGGAGAACACTCCGCGCCTTACCCCCATCATGATCGCACTGCCCACCAGCCCGCCAAAAGCCTGATCCAGTCCGAACGCGCTTTTGACAATGCTGAGCAGCACTCCGGGGACTTGGTCAATTTGCAACACGATCACGTAAAGCGTTACACCGATATAGGCAATAACTTTAAGGGGAACCAATAAGTCGGCGACCGCCGCGATGCGCTTTATACCGCCCACGAACACAATGCCCAGCAACAAAGACAGCGTGAGTCCGGACAATGTAGTCGATAAACCAAAAGCATTGTTGAGAGAATGCGATACGGCATGAGACTCAAGGCCATTGATGGCAAATCCGAAGGTCACCAAAAGCAGGAGCGCAGCAATCGTTCCGAGCCAGCGTTTGCCCAGACCATGCTGGATGTACCAGGACGGACCTCCACGATATAGACCATTTCCATCGCAGCGCTTGTAGAGCTGGCCTAGTGAGCATTCGAAAAAGCTACTCGACATCCCCAATAGAGCGGTCATCCACATCCAGAACACCGCACCAGGGCCGCCCATACTCACGGCAATGCCGACACCAACAATGTTGCCGGTTCCGACGCGACCGGCAAGGCTGAGCGTCAATGCTTGCAATGAACTCAAGTGATGATTGCCGGTATGCCAGCTGCCGTGTAATACCGAGATCATATGGATGAAGTATCGGAGCTGGACAAATCTTGACCGGATTGTGAAATAGCTTCCCAGCCCAAGAACTAAAGGTATCAAAACCTTACCAGAGAGAAAGTCGTTGATGATGTCAAGCATTCAAAGCTCCTTGCTTATGAGAGTGCTGGCGGATTTATGGTGTAGCGCGTCCTGAAGCTTTCAGGATTCGTAATATCCGGTCATCTATCGTTGCGCGCAATTTCGCAAGTTGGTTAAAAATGATGCGAGTTGATGCTATGTTCGAGTCTTCTGGCGCTATTGTGATGGGTTTGTATGTCTGATTTTCTTCCGGCTAACTTAAGACTGCTGTGTAGTCACTATCGATCCGTCGCGGAAGTCTGTAGGAAACTTCGAATTAATCGTGGGCAATTTAATAAATATCTATGCGGAAACAACCTTCCCACACCTTTTAACCTTAAGCGGATCTGCGATTTTTTCGGAGTCGAAGAGTTCGAAATAGGTTTGCCGACAGAGCAATTCATCATTCTTATCGGCGCTAAAGCAAGGCGAATCAGTCCGTCCAGCGAGGTGACGGCACCGCAGCGGATGCTTGACCACCTTCGGCAACAGTCGTCGTCGCAGCTAAAAGCCCACACGGGTTACTACTACGAGTACTACCATGCAATGACAGAGCCCGGTTCCATTCTGTGTTCTCTGGTGCATATGTATGAGGAGGGGCAGCATTTCGTATACGAACGAAATGAACGCTTACAGATAACTGGTGCGGATGGGGAGTTTGAGCGGTATCGATACGTGGGAATTGCCTACTACCTACAGGATCGCTTGTTCCTAATTGATTATGAGTCGCTGACGTCCAATGAGATTAGCCAAACCATTCTTATCCCGAGCTTCAAAAGCTGTATTACTCGACTCAATGGCTTGAAGATGGGCGTTTCCGCAGCTGATCATCGTACTCCCGCCTGTTCAAGGGTTGTTTGGGAGTATCTCGGGCAGGAGATCAATCCAGTCAATGCGTATCGCAGGGTGCGGCTGTACAGTAAGGATGATCCCGCCATCGACGATGATTTGCGCGGACGTCTCGCTCAAACCAAAGTCGTTGATGGCCTCTTTGTTATTGCGTGACGCCATGATGAGCCTGACAGCCGTGTTGCCGGTTTTGGGGCTCCTATGCGACCCAGCGGAGCAATGCGGCGTTCCGACAAGCCTCCTTGCCACATATGTCGTTTGCCACAGGGATTGCGCAAGGGCTCAATGCTGCGGTGCATCCGGACTATCAATCCGCTCCAGCATCCACTTCACAAAATCCCGCACCTTGGGCACTTCCGCCGAGTGCTCCGGATACGCCAGGTAATAGGCGTCGGTGCTGGGCATTGCATGCTGCCAGGGAATGACCAGTTTGCCGTCGGCCAATTCCTCTTCCACCAGAAACTTCGGCAACAGCGCCACGCCGCAGCCGACCTGGGCGGCGCGGATGCACATATAGAACGTTTCGAAACGCGGGCCGTGGTAGCTGTGTTCGGTGTGGTAGCCCTGGCTGTCGAACCAATCGTGCCAGGCCTGGGGGCGGGAAGCGTTTTGCAGCAGGACCAGGTCGGTGAGTTGGGTCGGATCGGTGAACGGCGTGTCCGGCAGACTGCCCGGTGCGCACACAGGAACAAGCTCTTCGCCAAACAGCTTCAGGCATTCGGTGCCGGGCCGTGAGCCCTGGCCGAAGTAGAACGCCAGGTCGCTACGACCTTGCAGCAGGTCGTCGGCTTCCTGTTCGCTGCACAGGTCCAGATGGATTGACGGATGACGCAGGCGCCAGCCTTTCAAGCGTGGCACCAGCCAACGTGCACCGAAGGTCGGAGGCGTGGAGACGCGCAAGACTTCGGTGTCTCCGCCGTAGGAACGCAGGTAATGGGTCGACATTTCGACTTGGGTGAGGATTTTTCGCACCTCCACCAAATACAAATCGCCAGCGGGGGTCATTTGCAGGCGTCGGCGCACCCGGCGGAACAACAGATGCTGCAACAACTCTTCGAGTTGCGCGACCTGTTTGCTCACGGCGCTCTGGGTCAGGTTCAGCTCTTCGGCGGCGCGGGTGAAGCTCAAATGCCGGGTCACGGCCTCGAAACACTGCAGCGCAGTGATCGACGGCAAGTAGCGTTTATTCAGCATCGGTTCTCCTTGTTCTTGTCTCTCTACGTGGCACGCGTGTTACCGGCAGATTCGCAGCATGAATAAACGGAATGATATCTCGCTTAATCGTCGTTTGTTGGAGAACCTCGGGAGCGCTAAAACTACAGGTCAGATCAGTCGAATTAATCCGGCTGCACGTTTTCTGTTTCTGCTCGAGGAGTGACCCATGGTTGCCGCATTGCTTGATCGTCTTGGTGTGAACCCGGCCCTGTACCAGAACGGCAAAGTGCCGGTGCATTCGCCCATCGACGGTAGTCGGATTGCCGCCGTGAACTGGGAAGGCGCCGCTGAAGTCGAGCAGCACATCAGTCGCGCAGATCATGCGTTCGAATTGTGGCGCAAGGTGCCGGCGCCGCGCCGTGGCGAACTGGTTCGTCAATTGGGCGACATCCTGCGCGAGTACAAGGCCGATCTCGGTGAGCTGGTTTCCTGGGAAGCCGGCAAGATCACTCAGGAAGGCCTGGGTGAAGTTCAGGAAATGATCGACATCTGCGACTTCGCGGTCGGTCTGTCCCGTCAGTTGTACGGTTTGACCATCGCCTCCGAGCGCCCTGGCCACCACATGCGCGAAACCTGGCACCCGCTGGGCATCGTCGGCGTGATCAGCGCGTTCAACTTCCCGGTCGCCGTCTGGGCCTGGAACGCGACGCTGGCGCTGGTGTGCGGCAACCCGGTGATCTGGAAGCCGTCGGAGAAAACCCCGCTGACCGCGCTGGCCTGTCAGGCGCTGTTCGACCGTGTCCTGAAGAACTTCAGCGACGCCCCGCCGCACCTGAGCCAAGTGATCATCGGTGGTCGCGATGCAGGCGAAGCCCTGGTCGATGACCCGCGTGTCGCGCTGATCAGCGCTACCGGCAGCACCCGCATGGGCCGCGAAGTGGCGCCGAAAATCGCCGCACGTTTCGCCCGTAGCATTCTGGAACTGGGCGGTAATAACGCGATGATCCTCGGCCCAAGCGCCGATCTGGACATGGCCGTACGGGCGATTCTGTTTAGCGCCGTCGGCACTGCCGGTCAGCGTTGCACCACCTTGCGTCGCCTGATTGCCCACGAATCGGTGAAAGAAGAAATCGTCACCCGCCTGAAAGCCGCTTACTCCAAGGTGCGCATCGGCCATCCACTGGAAGGCAACCTGATCGGGCCGCTGATCGACAAACACAGCTTCGACAACATGCAGGACGCGCTGGAGCAAGCCTTGAGCGAAGGCGGCCGGGTGTTTGGCGGCCAGCGTCAGCTGGAAGACAAATTCCCCAACGCTTACTACGTTTCACCAGCCATCGTCGAAATGCCGGAACAAAGCGATGTGGTGCGCGACGAAACCTTCGCGCCAATTCTGTACGTGATCGGTTACACCGATTTCGAAGAGGCATTGCGCCTGAACAACGCCGTGCCACAAGGCCTGTCGTCGTGCATCTTCACCACCGACGTGCGTGAAGCCGAGCGGTTCATGTCGGCGGTGGGCAGCGATTGCGGCATCGCCAACGTCAACATCGGCCCGAGCGGCGCGGAAATCGGCGGCGCGTTCGGCGGCGAGAAGGAAACGGGCGGCGGTCGTGAGTCGGGCTCCGATGCATGGCGCGGGTACATGCGCCGCCAGACCAACACCGTGAACTATTCGCTGGAGTTGCCGTTGGCTCAGGGGATTACGTTCGATTAAGCAGCAAGCGACAAGCTGTTGATCGATCGTTCCCACGCTCTGTGTGGGAACGATCGATGGTGTGTTGGTTAGGTTTCATTTTCGGAGTCTGGCAATGCCGTTACGCGAAGAGTGTCTGTGGGAAAAACTGACGCCGCAAAGGCCCGACAATGCGGCGCTCAAGGGTGAGGTGACGGTGGATGTCTGCGTCATCGGTGCCGGTTTCACCGGGCTGTCGGCGGCGGTGCATCTGCTGGAGCAAGGCAAAAGTGTCTGTGTGCTGGAAGCGCATCGTGCCGGCCATGGCGGTTCGGGGCGTAACGTCGGGCTGGTCAACGCCGGAATGTGGATTCCTCCGGACGAAATCGAAGCCGGTTTTGGCAAGGCGGTCGGCAGTCAGCTCAACCGTATGCTCGGAGCGGCGCCGTCGCTGGTGTTCAGCCTCGTCGACAAATACAACATCGATTGCCAGTTGCGCCGCGAAGGCACGCTGCACATGGCGCACAACGCGCGTGGCGAGGCGGACCTGCGCAGTCGCGAAGAACAATGGAAACGTCGTGGGGCACCGGTGGAATTGTTGACCGGAGCTGCCTGCGAACAAGCCACGGGCACCCGGAAGATCGCCGCCGCGCTGCTCGACCGGCGTGCCGGCACGATCAACCCGATGGCCTACACCACGGGGCTGGCCAACGCGGCTATCGGCCTTGGCGGTCAGTTGTTCGATCATTCCCCGGTGACCCGACTCGAACGTCAGGGCCAGCGCTGGTCGGTGCAGACCGCCCAGGGTTCGGTGCTGGCCGAACAGGTGGTGATCGCTTCCAATGCCTATACCGAAGGCGACTGGACGGAGCTGCGTCGCAACTTCTTCCCCGGTTATTACTATCAAGTGGCTTCGGTGCCGCTGACCGAAGACGCCGCGCAGCAAATTCTGCCCGGTGGTCAGGGTTCCTGGGACACCCGGCAAGTGCTCAGCAGCATCCGTCGTGATGCCGAGGGGCGGTTGTTGCTCGGCAGTCTCGGCAATGGCAACCAGAAACCGACCTGGTTCCTCAAAGCCTGGGCCGATCGGGTTCAGCAGCATTACTTCCCCTACCTGAAACCGGTGGAATGGGAATGCACCTGGACCGGTTGCATCGCCTTCACCCCCGATCATTTGATGCGCCTGTTCGAGCCGGCACCGGGTCTGGTGGCCGTTACTGGTTACAACGGTCGAGGCGTGACCACCGGCACAGTGGTCGGCAAAGCCTTCGCCGACTACTTGTGTAACGGAAATCCTCAAGCCCTGCCGATTCCCTTCGCACCCATGCAGCCATTGGCGGGCGTGGGGCTGCGAAGCTGCCTGTATGAGGCCGGTTTTTCGCTGTATCACGCGGGCCAGTGCCTGCGGATCGTGATCTGATTGTTGAAATATGTTGCTGGAAGCAGCGCTTTTCAGCGAAGCGGCTAGCCTGTAATGGTGCGGGTTGTAGCAGTTGTGCACCGGCAGTGTGCAGTTCGGTGACGCGGGCTGTTACAGGCAGGTTGCACATCGTTTGGCGCTGCGGTTGCAATGATGGCGCATGCGGGTTGCGCCTTTTGAAATAAATGGTTTCACCTCCCGCGGTTTAGACGGTTGCACGCCCAATGAAAATGGGATCGAAACAGTCGAAATAACAAGAAAGCAGCGACTTTTTTCAGAATAAAAAACCGATGGCACGGCCCTTGCTCTGAGCATTCAGTGAAGTCGCAGTGCCAACTAAAAAAACCTTGGAGCACCACCTCATGTCCCAGACGTTTTACAAGAAAGGCTTTCTGGCCCTCGCAGTGGCAGCTGCGTTGGGTGTTTCTGCGTTTGCACAGGCTGATGTGAAAATCGGTGTGGCCGGCCCTATGACAGGCGCCAACGCGGCATTTGGCGAGCAGTACATGAAGGGTGCACAGGCAGCCGCTGATGCGGTCAACGCCGCCGGCGGTGTCAACGGGGAAAAAATCGTACTGGTCAAAGGCGATGACGCCTGCGAGCCGAAGCAGGCTGTGACGGTCGCCAAAGACCTGACTGAAAAGAAAGTCGTTGGTGTGGTAGGTCACTTCTGCTCCTCGTCGACCATCCCTGCCTCCGAGATCTACGATGAAGCCGGCATCATCACGATCACCCCAGGTTCCACCAACCCCAAGGTGACCGAGCGCGGCCTGAGTGCCATGTTCCGCATGTGCGGGCGTGACGACCAGCAAGGTATCGTGGCTGGCGACTATATCGTCGACGTGCTCAAGGGCAAGAAAGTCGCCGTGCTGCACGACAAGGACACCTATGGCCAAGGCTTGGCAGATGCCACCAAGGCTCAACTGATCAAGCGCGGCGTAACGCCAGTGCTGTATGAAGGCCTGACTCGCGGCGAGAAAGACTTCAGCGCCGTCGTCACCAAGATCCGTGCGGCCGGTGCCGACGTGGTCTACTTCGGCGGCTTGCACCCGGAAGCCGGTCCACTGGTTCGGCAACTGCGTGAACAGGGCCTCAAAGACGTCAAGTTCATGTCCGATGACGGCATCGTGACTGACGAACTGGTGACCACCGCCGGTGGCCCACAGAACGTTGATGGCGTACTGATGACCTTCGGCGCCGACCCACGTCTGCTGCCAGACAGCAAGACCGTGGTAGACGCCTTCCGCAAGGCCGGCACCGAACCTGAAGGCTACACCCTGTACGCCTACGCTTCGGTCCAGACCCTGGCCGCAGCGTTCAATGGCGCCAAATCCAACAAGGGCGAAGACGCTGCCAAATGGCTGAAAGCCAACCCGGTCAAGACCGTCATGGGCGAGAAGACCTGGGACAGCAAGGGCGACCTGAAAGTCTCCGACTACGTGGTTTACAAGTGGGACAAGGACGGCAAATACCACCAGCTGGAAAAACAGAAGTGATATGAGCGGTTGATCTGCCCGGCGCCTTGCGCGCCGGGCAGTCCTGAAACATGTCCGTGCAGTACCTGTCTTTTCTCGTAGAGCTGCACACAACCGAGTTGCGCCGGCGGCTGAACCCCGGTCCGTCGCACCCGGCTTCTGTGCAGTCTCTCAAGTGCGTGAGATTGCGTTATGGATGGTATTTTCCTGCAGCAACTGGTCAACGGCCTGACCCTCGGGTCGGTCTATGGCCTGATCGCCATCGGCTACACAATGGTCTATGGCATCATCGGCATGATCAACTTCGCCCATGGCGAGGTTTACATGATCTCTGCGTACCTCGCGGCGATCAGTCTGGCTCTGCTGGCTTACTTCGGTATTGAATCCTTCCCGCTGCTGATGCTCGGCACCCTGGTTTTCACCATCATCGTCACCGCGGTGTATGGCTGGGTCATTGAGCGTGTCGCTTACAAACCGCTGCGCAACTCCACCCGACTGGCACCGCTGATCAGCGCCATCGGTATTTCCCTGATCCTGCAAAATTATGCACAGATCAGTCAGGGTGCCCGTCAACAGGGTGTACCAACACTGCTGACCGGTGCATGGCGAGTTGAAGTCGGGAGCGGCTTCGTTCAACTCACCTACACCAAAATCTTCATTCTGGTTGCCGCATTCGTCGGCATGGGCTTGCTGACCTATGTCATCAAGTACACCAAACTCGGCCGCATGTGCCGCGCCACCCAGCAAGACCGCAAGATGGCTTCGATCCTGGGGATCAACACCGATCGGGTGATTTCCTACGTGTTCATCATCGGTGCGGCGATGGCGGCCCTGGCCGGTGTGCTGATCACCATGAACTACGGCACGTTCGACTTCTACGCAGGCTTCGTCATCGGGATCAAGGCGTTCACTGCGGCAGTGCTCGGCGGGATCGGCTCACTGCCCGGCGCCATGCTGGGAGGGATCATTCTCGGGATCTCCGAGTCGCTGTTCTCGGGGCTGGTCAACTCGGATTACAAAGACGTTTTCAGCTTCTCGCTGCTCGTTCTTGTTCTGGTCTTTCGGCCTCAAGGCCTGCTTGGCCGTCCTCTTGTGTCGAAGGTGTAAGCGATGTCTTCAACCACTAAAACCATTGATGTCAAAAAAAGCCTGGTTGACGCGATTCTTGCCGGCCTCATCGCCCTGATTGTGTTCGGCCCGATTGTTGGTGTGGTCCTCGACGGCTACGGCTTCAACCTGCAGCCGACGCGCGTGGCATGGATAGTCGCCATCGTTATGGCTGGCCGCTTTGCCCTGAGCCTGTTCTTGCAAACCCCCAAAGGCCTGAGAATTCTCGAAGGCTTCGAGAGCACCGGTTCCGGGGTTCATGTTCTGGCGCCTGATTACAAATCCCGGTTGCGCTGGGTCGTCCCGCTGGTGATCGTTGTCGCCGTGGTATTCCCGTTCTTCTCCAACTCTTACCTGTTGGGCGTGGTCATCCTTGGGTTGATCTACGTGCTGCTGGGCCTGGGCCTGAACATCGTGGTCGGTCTGGCTGGCCTGCTCGACCTGGGTTATGTGGCGTTCTATGCCATCGGCGCTTACGGCCTGGCGCTCGGTTACCAATATCTGGGGCTGGGCTTCTGGACGGTGCTGCCTTTGGCGGCGATCACTGCCGGGCTGGCGGGGTGCATCCTGGGTTTCCCGGTGCTGCGTCTGCACGGCGACTATCTGGCAATCGTGACCCTGGGCTTTGGTGAAATCATCCGGTTGATCCTCAACAACTGGTTGTCCCTGACCGGTGGCCCGAATGGCATGGCGGCGCCGTTGCCAACTTTCTTCGGTCTCGAATTCGGAAAGCGGGCGAAGGACGGTGGGGTACCTTTTCATGAGTTCTTCGGCATCGCCTACAACCCGGACGTGAAGTACTACTTCATTTATGCGGTGTTGTTCCTGGTAGTGCTGGCCGTGCTGTACATCAAGCATCGCTTGACCCGCATGCCGGTCGGTCGCGCATGGGAAGCCTTGCGTGAAGACGAAATCGCCTGTCGCTCCATGGGTCTGAATCACGTACTGGTCAAACTGTCGGCGTTCACCATCGGCGCATCGACAGCGGGTCTGGCCGGCGTGTTTTTCGCGACCTATCAGGGCTTTGTGAACCCGACCTCATTCACCTTCTTCGAATCGGCATTGATCCTCGCCATCGTGGTACTTGGCGGCATGGGTTCGACCATCGGCGTGGTGATGGCAGCATTCGTGTTGACCGTCGCTCCGGAACTGCTGCGCGGCTTCGCTGAATATCGCGTGCTGCTGTTCGGCATCCTGATGGTGTTGATGATGATTTGGCGACCGCGCGGCCTGATCCGGATCAGCCGTACCGGTGTGACCCCGCGTAAAGGAGTAGCGCCATGAGTGAAGTCGTACTCTCGGTCGAGAACCTGATGATGCACTTCGGTGGCATCAAGGCGTTGAGTGACGTCAGCCTGAAGGTCAAGCGCAACTCGATCTTCGCGTTGATCGGCCCCAACGGCGCGGGCAAGACCACTGTGTTCAACTGCTTGACCGGGTTCTACAAAGCGTCCGGCGGGCATATCGAGCTCAACACCCGTGGGGTGAAGACCAACGTCATCAAAATGCTCGGGGAGCCGTTCAAGGCAACCGATTTCGTTTCGCCGAAAAGCTTCATCAGCCGGCTCCACTACAAGATGTTCGGTGGCACGCACCTGATCAACCGTGCCGGTCTGGCGCGGACTTTCCAGAACATTCGCCTGTTCAAGGAGATGTCGGTACTGGAAAACCTGCTGGTGGCCCAGCACATGTGGGTCAACCGCGGCATGCTGGCCGGCATCCTCAACACCAAGGGTTATCGCAAGGCCGAAAGCGATGCACTGGACCACGCCTTCTACTGGCTGGAAGTGGTGGACCTGGTGGACTGCGCCAACCGCCTGGCTGGTGAACTGTCCTATGGTCAGCAACGCCGTCTGGAGATCGCCCGGGCCATGTGTACCCGGCCGCAGATCATCTGCCTCGACGAACCGGCCGCCGGCCTCAACCCTCAGGAAACCGAAGCGCTGAGCGCGATGATCCGGCTGCTGCGTGACGAGCATGATCTGACCGTGGTGTTGATCGAGCACGACATGGGCATGGTCATGAGCATTTCCGACCACATCGTGGTGCTGGACCACGGCGTTGTCATCGCCGAGGGCGGGCCTGATGCGATCCGACACGATCCGAAAGTGATTGCCGCCTATCTGGGCGCCGACGAAGAGGAACTGGTATGAGTCAACCGATCCTCGAACTGAAAGAGATCGACGTGTTCTACGGACCGATCCAGGCTCTGAAGAAAGTCTCGTTGCACATCAATGAAGGGGAGACCGTCAGCCTGATCGGCTCCAACGGTGCCGGCAAGTCGACCCTGCTGATGTCGATTTTCGGTCAGCCACGGGCGACTGACGGGCAAATCGTCTATCAGGGTGTGGATATCACTCACAAGTCGTCCCACTACATCGCCTCCAACGGTATCGCTCAGTCGCCGGAAGGCCGCCGGGTGTTCCCCGACATGACCGTCGAGGAAAACCTGCTGATGGGCACCATCCCGATCGGTGACAAGTACGCCGCCGAGGACATGGAGCGCATGTTCGAGCTGTTTCCGCGGCTCAAGGAACGGCGTAACCAGCGGGCCATGACCATGTCCGGTGGTGAGCAGCAAATGCTCGCCATTGCCCGGGCGTTGATGAGCCGCCCCAAGCTGTTGCTGCTCGATGAGCCGAGCCTGGGGCTGGCGCCGATTGTGGTGAAACAGATCTTCGCGACCCTGCGGGAACTGGCCAAGACGGGCATGACCATCTTTTTGGTGGAGCAGAACGCCAACCACGCCCTCAAGCTGTCGGACCGGGCGTACGTGATGGTCAACGGGCAGATCCGCCTCACCGGCACCGGCAAGGAGCTGCTGGTGAACGAGGAGGTGCGTAACGCCTATCTCGGCGGGCACTAAACCGAAGAGCCTGGAAAACGCCCTGACGAACTCAGGGCGTTTTTTTATGCCCGCACAATCCCTACACGAGGCTGTGGTTTGAGGTAAAGGGAAATTGTGGAAAACAATATTCATGACCTCTCAAAGCGCGACATAAAGCCGCTGCAAATTACTGTTTTGTCACGGTTTTGACTTGTCCCCGTTTGCTGTGGAACTGGCTGTGAATAACGTGGGAGTAGCTGGCTGTAAGCCTTTGAATCCGTGGCCTGCAGAGTGGTGATTGTTTTTTGATCAGGTGTTTTTGGCGAGCCTCAAGCCGGCTTTGTCAACCTTTTTGTTATGAGCGGACACGGTATGAATCGAGGTGGACAAGCCTGTGGATAAGTCTGTGGTTAAACTCTGGAAAGACTCGGCTGAGGGCCGTGGTTGCTGGCTTGGCGCCATCGTCGCTCTGACCGCTCGGTCGTGCAAATTGCCCTGGGTTACACAGCGGGTGCCTCAGGGTCAAGCAAAAAACTTTCTAATCTGCCCGCAAAGCCTTGTGGATAGCGGCTTGCAGCTTTTCCACTTGCCCCCGGAAACTGTGGACCGGCCTGTGGATAAGGTGCGCGTACATGGCTGCAAGCCACGGGGCATGGGGTGTTGCCAGTATTGATCGTTTTTTGTACGGTTTTTGCCATGGTTGCCGCTGTGGAAAAGGCCGGGCATGCTGCCGGTTGATTTTCTATTCCAAGGGCTGACTGTCAGCCGACGCAAGGAGAACACGATGTCCAACACCCTGTTTATTACCGGCGCGACCTCCGGTTTTGGTGAAGCCTGTGCCCGTCGTTTTGCCGAGGCCGGCTGGAAACTGGTGCTGACAGGTCGTCGTGAAGAGCGCCTCAATGCCCTGTGCGCCGAGTTGTCGAAACAGACCGAGGTCCATGGCCTGGTGCTCGACGTACGGGACCGCAAGGCCATGGAGGAGGCGATTGCCAACCTGCCGCCATCCTTCGCCAAGCTGCGCGGGCTGATCAACAACGCCGGCCTGGCCCTGGGTGTGGACCCGGCGCCCAAGTGCAATCTCGATGATTGGGACACCATGGTCGACACCAACATCAAAGGCCTGATGTACAGCACCCGCCTGTTGCTGCCACGTTTGATCGCTCATGGTCGTGGCGCCAGCATCGTCAACCTCGGCTCCATCGCCGGCAACTACCCGTACCCGGGCAGCCACGTGTATGGCGCGAGCAAGGCGTTCGTCAAACAGTTCTCCCTGAACCTGCGTTGCGACCTGCAAGGTACGGGCGTGCGGGTCAGCAACATCGAGCCGGGCCTGTGCGAGAGCGAGTTCTCGCTGGTGCGTTTCGCCGGTGACCAGGAGCGTTACAACGCCACTTACGCCGGTGCCGACCCGATCCAGCCGCAAGACATCGCCGAGACCATTTTCTGGGTGCTCAACGCACCGGCCCACATCAACATCAACAGCCTTGAGCTGATGCCGGTGAGCCAGACCTGGAGCGGGTTTGCCATTGAGCGTAATGCCAAGGTGTAAGACCGAGTAACGGCTGTTCGCGGGCAAGCCTCGCTCCTACGGATTATGTGTTGTTCGCAGAGTCGCGATTCAACATAAAACCTGTAGGAGCGAGGCTTGCCCGCGAAAACATTTTTTCAGTCAGCGCAAATACTCGGCCAGCCCGCGATAGCAGGTTGCCAAGTGATAAGGCGTGGTCGAAGGCATGTCCTTGCGGCTCACTTCGCCCTGCTCATCGCGACACTCATACCAACCGCCCGCATGCAGAAAGCTTTGTTGCAACGCCTGCAATTGGCGTTGCACCGACGCTTTGCTGTCCGGGCGCAAGGTCAGGGCGCGCAGGTATTCGGCTTGAGCCCAGATGCGTTGGGTTGCGTCGCGAGGGTGATTATCCAGTTCCAGCATCGCTCGCACGGCACCGGTCTGCTGATCGACACCCCGTTGCTCGGTGAACGCAAACGCGCGCTCCAGCGAGGCATGCAGTGTCGAGCCGCGCAGCAATGGCGAGGATTGCAGCAGGAAATACCATTCGAACTGATGGCCCGGCTCGAACCAGTTATCCACAGCTCCCAGCGGCTTCTCCATCAACACCGCATGTCGCGGGTCGATGAAACGCTTTTGCATGGCTGTGCATAACTCGATGAGTGCGTTCTGCACAGCCGCGTCTTCGCGCACCGAAAGGGTGGCGAGGAAGGCTTCGGCCAAATGCATCAGAGGGTTCTGCAATGGCCCGGAGTCGAGCGAGGACCAATCACGGTCCAGGCTGGCTTCGTACAGGCCGTCGCCCGTGGCGAAACGCTGCGCTACCACTTCCAGCGCGGCGTTGAGTACCGACTCCACCAGCGGTTCGCGAACCTTGTCCCAATAATGGGCGCAGGCGAACAGGATGAAGGCGTGGGTGTAGAGGTCTTTGCGCTGGTCCAGCGGCGTACCTTGCGGGTCGATGCTGTAGAACCAGCCGCCATGCTCGGCATCGTGGAAATGCCGTTGCAAGGAACGAAACAGCGCCGCCGCGCGCTCTTCAGCCTTGGGCACCTGGCCGATCAGGCTGGAGAACAGGTACAGCTGCCGCGCGCAGGCCATGGCCCGGTAGCGCTGAGGGGGCAGCGGTTTATGCTCGGCATCCAGCGCCTCATAAGGCAACGCCATGTCGGCGTTCCAGCCGGGGCCCTGCCAGAGCGGCACGATCACGTCCTGGAAGTGCTGGTGCACTGAGGCGAACAGGGCGGTCAATTCAGGCTGGGAGGCAGAGCGGGAAGCATGCGGCATTGGCTGGCGTCGTCACGGCAGGGTTAATTGCGCGACATGTTAGCAGGCCTTAGAGATGCGGTGTCTGTCAGGCCGCCTTCGCGGGCAAGCCTCGCTCCTACAGGTTTCGTGTCATGACACGAATTGCGGGGTCAAACACAATCCTGTAGGAGCGAGGCTTGCCCGCGAAGAGGTCAGTCCAGACGCTAGAGAATTAACCCGCTAATAACCAAGCTCCGGTTACCGCCGACGCCGCACCCGCCAGCCGAACCAATGGTGCCGCGGCCTGAGGCAAGACGCGAACCACCGCATAACCCGCGGCATGCAATGCCGCTGTCGCTGCCACAAACCCTGCGGCATACGCCCAGGGACTGGACATGTCCGGCAATTCCAGACCATGCGCCACGCCATGAAACAGCGCGAACAACGCGGTCGCCGCAACCGCCAGGCTCAGCGGCGGACGCACTGCCAACGCCACCGCCAGGCCCAGCGCCAATACCGATGCCGCAATCCCGCTTTCCAGCGCCGGCAGGTTCAGCCCTTCAAAACCCAGCAAGCCGCCGATCAACATGGTGCCCACGAATGTGCACGGCAGGGCCCAGCGCGCAGCGCCTTTCTGCTGCGCCGCCCACAACCCCACGGCAACCATCGCCAGCAAGTGATCGAGGCCGCCGATCGGGTGGCTGATGCCGGCGATCAAGCCGTTGTCGCCATGGCCCGGGTGGGCGAAGGCAATGGCTGGGGTCAGCAGCAGGGCCATGGCGCCCAGAATGCGTTTCAGTGTCATGGATAAGCTTCCTTGTTGATAAGTGTGATCAGGCCGCAGTCAGCAGGCCCTGGCGTTCGATGAAGGCGATGATTTCTTCAAGGCCCTGGCCGGTTTTCTGGTTGCTGAAGACAAACGGCTTACCGTTGCGCATGCGTTGGGTGTCGCTGTTCATCATCTCCAGCGACGCGCCTACCAGCGGCGCCAGGTCGATCTTGTTGATCACCAGCAGGTCGGATTTGCAGATGCCGGGGCCACCCTTGCGCGGCAGCTTGTCGCCGGCGGAGACATCGATCACGTAAATGGTCAGGTCGGACAGCTCCGGGCTGAAGGTCGCCGAGAGGTTGTCGCCGCCGGATTCCACCAGGATCAGATCCAGCCCCGGAAAGCGCCGGTTCAGTTGGTCCACGGCTTCGAGGTTGATCGAGGCGTCTTCGCGGATCGCCGTGTGCGGGCAGCCGCCGGTTTCCACGCCGATGATCCGCTCAGGTGCCAAGGCTTCGTTGCGCACCAGAAAGTCAGCGTCTTCGCGGGTATAGATGTCGTTGGTCACGACGGCCAGGTTGTAGCGTTCGCGCAGGGCCAGGCACAGGGCCAGGGTCAAGGCGGTTTTGCCGGAGCCGACCGGGCCGCCGATGCCGACGCGCAGGGGTTGTGTGTTCATGTGATTCTCCAAACTAAAAGGCCCTAGGAACGGAACAGACGGCTGTACTGGCGCTCATGGGCCATGCACGCCAGGGACAGACCGAAAGCGGCGCTGCCAACGTGTTCGAGATTGATTCGGCTGGCGTCTTGCTGCGCCTGTTGCAGCAACGGCAGCAGTTCGCTGGTCAGGCGTTGTGCGGCTTGCTGGCCCAACGGCAGGGTTTTCATCAACACCGCCAGTTGGTTTTCCAGCCAGCTCCAGAGCCAGGCGGCCAGCGCATCTTGCGGGTTGATGTTCCAGGCGCGAGCCGCCAGCGCCCAGCCGAGAGCCAAGTGCGGTTCAGGGCGTTGCTCGAGAAAGGCGCGAGCAGGCTCGTCCAGCTCCGGCAAGCCGTTGAGCAGCTGCTGCAGCGAATAGCCCATCTGCCGGCTCTCCTGATGCAGCTCACGTGTTTCGCGGCTGGCGCGATGCTCTTCGCAGCGTTGCAGCAACTCGGCCCAGTTTTCTTCGGCTGCGGCGGTGCAATGGGCGAGCAGTAGCGGTGCTTCGAAACGCGCCAGGTTCAGCAGCAATTGATCGCTGATCCAGCGTCGCGCGCTGTCGGGATCATTGACCCGGCCGTTATCCACCGCCATTTCCAGGCCCTGGGAATAGCTGTAGCCGCCAATTGGCAGCTGCGGGCTGGCCAGGCGCAGCAGCGCCCAGGCGGGGTTCATAAGCGCACGCCGAACTGGTGCAGTTTCGGCGGGTAGTTGAAGTCCTCGTCACCGTGGCGCGAGTGGTGATGGCCACCACCGTAGGCACCGTGTTCCGGCTGGAACGGCGCTTCGATGTTCTCGGCCTTGGCGCCAAGCTGTTCGAGCATGGCCTTGAGCACGTAATCATCGAGCAGGCGCAACCAGCCGTCGCCGACTTGCAGGGCCACGTGGCGATTGCCCAGATGATAGGCGGCGCGGGTCAGTTCGAACGCATTGGCGCAGGTGACGTGCAGCAGTTGTTCGGGGCGAGCACAGACGCGAACGACGCGCCCGTCTTCGGCTTGCAGGCATTCGCCGTCATGCAGCGGCGGCTGGCCGCGCTCCAGAAACAAGCCGACGTCTTCACCCTCGGCACTGAAACAGCGCAAGCGACTTTTGCTCCTGGCTTCGAAGGTCAGGTGCAACTCGGCGGCCCAGACGGGTTGAGGGTCGATTCTGCGATGAATCACCAGCATCGGAAGGCTTCCAGCAATGAACAATGTTCAGGCTAGAGCAAGGGGCTTGCCAATCGGGTGAGAGGTAGGAAATGCCTGTCAGAGCGACGGGGGGGGACTCACAATGTTGCAGGACTTTGATTGAAGTTGGTGCGTGGCGGGTGTTTATGCACCAATTTGCAGCGCACAAAAAGATCGCAGCCTTCTGCCGAAGGCTGCGATTTTTTTCTAACGGGTTACTCGGTACTGCCGAGTCCTTGCCAATGCTTCAGCCCGATAAAGATAAACCGCAACTGCTGGGTGATTTTCGCCTGGGGTGTCAGGTGCTCGGGCAATGCTTCGGCCGGCGGATCGATGATGTCCGGCAGGGTCGCGAACACGCTTTTGACGATCAGATCGGCCATGACGCTCAGGCCGGCGATGTCCAGATGCTGCAGTTTGGGCATCAGCGACAAATCGGCCGCCAGGTCCGAGCTGATGTCCTCGCGCAGGCGGCCGATGGCCTGGCGCACCGGCAGCGAGCCGCCGTACTGCTCTCGGGCAAGAAACAGGAACTGCGAGCGATTGGCCGTGACCACGTCGAGAAAGATCCGCACCGAGGCATCGATGATACCGCCCATGACGAATTCGTTATGGCGCACCAGGCGGATGGTTTCGCGGAAGGTCTGGCCGACTTCGCACACCAGCGCCAGGCCCAATTCGTCCATGTCGGCGAAGTGCCGGTAGAAACCAGTGGGCACGATCCCGGCGGTTCGCGTCACTTCACGCAGGCTCAAGCTGCCGAATCCTCGGCCGCTTTCCATCAGGTGGCGGGCAGCGTCCATCAGGGCGTTGCGGGTCTGTTGTTTCTGTTCGGCGCGGGGCAGCATCGCAAGGGTGTTTTCTGGACAGGGACAGCGGCGCACTCTAGCAAATCGGCTTCGCTGGCGTCGAACGGACTGTCGGGGGGATCACGCGGGGAAAACGCAGCTTCTATAAAGTCAAAAGCCCAATCCGGGGATTGGGCTTTTTTTCCAGGCCACCATGGGCTTAGCTCACAGCGCTGTTGCGTTCGATCACACGGTCACCACCACCTTCAGCAAGGGTTTGGCCTTGTGGAGTGCGATCGGTACCGTCAGCGGCCAGGGTTTGACCTTGTGGGGTACGGTCGGCACCGTCAGCGGCCAGGGTTTGGCCTTGTGGAGTGCGGTCAGTACCGTCAGCGGCCAGGGTTTGGCCTTGTGGAGTGCGGTCAGTACCGTCAGCCGCCAGGGTTTGGCCTTGTGGGGTACGGTCGGTACCGTCAGCAGCCAGAGTTTGGCCTTGTGGGGTACGGTCGGTACCGTCAGCAGCCAGGGTTTGGCCCTGTGGAGTGCGATCCGAGCCATCCTGGGTGATCAGGCCTTTTTCTTTCAGGCGCTCGTTACCGTTGGCACCATCGGCAACGGTCTGGCTGAACACCGAGTGGCTGTCTTTGACTTGTGGAGTGGCCTGATCGGCAGCCGGCAGAGCAAAAGCGGTGCTGGCTAACATTGAGAGGGTCAGGCTAAGCAGTAATTCGCGTTTCATGATGGGTTGCTCCTTGGGAGGGCGATAAAGTGGGTACGAGGTCAATGCTACTCTCGATAAGTCGATATAAAAGTTCATAAACGCAATGGTAATAATCAACGGAATTGATTGTTTGGCCGAGCGGCTCTAGAACGGGCGTTTCCGGCGAACGTTTTTGCACTGAGGTGGGTATTTTCGACTCATTTTCGCCTCGCAAAAGTGCGGGGTCGGTAACGCTAAAAAGGGAGGGGCGAGACGGCTATTTGCGTTCGATCGGCCTCCGGGTTAAACCTGCGGGCCGTTTTCCAGTCGTACATTTCATGGCAGGCCGGTTCTGGCCTAACGTTTCATCAGTGCGTCGCTGTCAGGGCGCTCAGTCGTATTCAGGAGCTCTGTGCAATGACGCGCACTCGTAAAATGCTTGCCTGGACCTCCGCCAGCCTCGTTGTTCTGCTGGCCGTCCTGGTGCTGATCATCGCGTTCTTCGATTGGAACCGGATCAAGCCGCCCCTTAACGCCAAAGTCTCCGAAGAACTGCATCGTCCGTTCGCCATCAACGGCAACCTCGCGGTGGTCTGGCAGCGCGAGCCCGACGAAGGCGGCTGGCGGGCCTGGGTACCGTGGCCGCATGTGGTGGCCGAAGACCTGAGCCTGGGCAACCCGGACTGGTCGAAGCAACCGCAGATGGCCACCCTCAAACGCGTCGAGCTGCGTATTTCACCGCTGGCCTTGCTGACACAGCGGGTGACGATCCCGCGCATCGACCTGACCGAGCCCAATGCCGACCTGCAGCGTCTGGCCGACGGCCGCGCCAACTGGACATTCAAGTTCGACCCCAAGGACCCGAATGCCGAGCCTTCTAACTGGGTGCTGGACATCGGTGCCATCGGCTTCGACAAGGGCCATGTCACGCTCGACGACCAGAGCCTGAAAACCCGCCTCGACTTGCTTATCGATCCGCTGGGCAAGCCGATTCCGTTCAGTGACATCGTCGGCGACAAAGCGGCGAAAACCGCGCTTGAGAAGGGCGGTTCGCCGCAGGATTACGCGTTCGCGTTGAAGGTCAAAGGCCAATACCACGGCCAGAATCTGGCCGGCCAAGGCAAAATCGGTGGTTTGCTGGCCCTACAGGATGCCGCCAAGCCGTTCCCGCTTCATGCGCAAATGAAGATTGCCGACACCAGCGTCGAACTGGCCGGCACGCTCACCGACCCATTGAACCTCGGCGCCCTGGATCTGCGCCTGAAACTGGCCGGTGCCAGCCTGGGCAATCTCTATCCGCTGATCGGCGTGACCCTGCCGGATACCCCGCCGTACGCCACGGATGGGCATTTGACCGCCAAGTTGCATGAGTCGGGCGGGGCGGTTTACCGCTATGAGGACTTCAACGGCAAGATCGGCGAGAGCGACATCCATGGCAACCTGGCTTATGTCGCGAGTCAACCGCGGCCCAAGCTCAGCGGGGCGGTGGAGTCCAATCAACTGTTGTTTGCCGACCTGGCCCCACTGATCGGCGCCGACTCCAATGCCAAGCAAAAGGCCCGCGGCGGTGAAAGCAAACAGCCGGCGGACAAGATTCTGCCGGTCGAGGAATTCAAGACCGAGCGCTGGCGCGATATGGACGCTGACGTCGAGTTCACTGGCAAGCGCATTGTCCACAGCGAAAAACTGCCGTTCAACGACCTCTACACCCATTTGGTGCTGACGGATGGTGTGCTCAGTCTCGAGCCCCTGCGTTTCGGCGTGGCGGGCGGCAATCTGGATGCGCAGATTCGTCTGAACGGGCGCGCCGAGCCATTGGAAGGCCGGGCCAAACTGACCGCGCGCAAGTTCAAGCTCAAACAGTTGTTCCCGTCCATTGAACGGATGAAAACCAGTTTCGGTGAGCTCAATGGCGACGCCGACCTTACCGGTCGTGGCAACTCGGTGGCCAAGCTGCTGGGCACTGCCGACGGCAATTTGAAGATGCTGATCAATGATGGCGCCATCAGTCGTGAGTTGATGGAGCTGGCCGGGCTCAATGTCGGCAACTATGTGGTCGGGAAAATCTTTGGCGACAAGGAAGTGAAGATCAACTGCGCGGCGGCCAATTTCGACATCAAGAGCGGTCTGGCGACCACGCAGTTGTTCGTCTTCGATACCGAGAACGCGATTGTCTACATCGATGGCACCGCGAACATGGCGACCGAGCAACTGGACCTGACCATCAGCCCGGAATCCAAGGGCTGGCGCTTGATTTCGTTGCGTTCGCCACTGTATGTGCGGGGTAAGTTCATCAAGCCGGATGCGGGGGTGAAAGCGGTGCCGCTGATGCTGCGCGGGGCCGGGATGGTGGCGTTGGGTGTGATTGCCGCGCCGGCGGCGGGGTTGCTGGCGCTGATCGCGCCGAGTGCTGGCGAGCCGAATCAATGTGCGCCGTTGCTGGAGCAGATGAAGGCGGGCAAGGCGCCGGTGACGGTCAAGCCCACCCGGTAGATCAAAAGATCTCAGCCTGCGGCCGCTACATTGGAACGCGTTCCCCTGCAGGAGCTGCCGCAGGCTTCGATCTTGGCAATAGACCAGACAATCGAGCTTCCTCCTGCAACCACGCAAAAAACGCCCGCACCGGCGGATGCCGTTCGCGCCCTGGAACGCACAGTGCGCTGTATCCGGCCCCGTCGACCTGAATCTCACCCCGGTAAGGCAGCAATAAGCCGCTGGCCACACTCTCCGACACCAGAATATTGCTCGCCAGCACCAAACCTTGCCCGGCAATGGCGGCTTGCAGGGCGTAATGCTCTTCGTCGTATTCACGCACCGCTGGCTGTCCGGCCAGCCAGGTTTCGCCGGATTGCGCGCACCAGGCTTCCCAGCCGTGGGCATACAGTTTGGAGTTATGCCACTGCACGCTGATCAGGGTGGGTACCCGACGGGTCGCCAGGGCCACTTGTTCAGGCGAGCCATAAACCCCGAAGGACTCGTCGAACAGGCACAACCCATACAGGTTCGGGTAGTCGTCTTGGCTGTAGCGCAGCACCAGATCGACGCTGGCGTCCTGATGCAAATCGATGACTTCGCAGTGAGTGTCCAGCCGCACGCTGATGTGCGGATGCCGGGCATAAAACCGTCCCAGCCGTGGCACCAGCCAAAGGGCGGCGAAAGCGGCGGTGGTGGAGATCGTCAGGCTCGTGCCGCTGCGTTGCGGGCGCAAGGTATCGACGCTTTGTGCCACCTCCAGCAGGGCGCCATGCAGGCTACGGAACAGCCGTTCGCCGCACTCGGTCAGGCGCACCTGGCGTGGCAGTCGTTCGAACAGCGGCACGCCGAGCCAGTTCTCCAGGGAGCGGATCTGGTGGGAAACCGCCGTCGGCGTCACGGACAGCTCTTCGGCGGCCGCCTTGAAACTCAGCAGGCGCGAGGCGGATTCGAAGGCCCGCAGGGCGGTCAATGGCAACGAGGCAAACATTTAAAACTCCATGGGTGAAATAGATTCATCCAGACTGATTTTTGCTCATTTGAAGGCAGGTGGCTGTGCGCTTCAAGCTGCAGCCACAAGCCGTTTCAGTTTAGCCCTTAAGGAGATTCAGATGAGCACAATTCTTGCCATTCACGCCAGCCCCCGTGGTGAACGCTCTCATTCGCGGCGGTTGGCTGAGGTGTTTCTTTCAGCCTGGCAGGTCCGTAACCCGCAGTCGCAATTGACCCGCCGTGAAGTCGGCCGGGTGTTGATCCCAGCCGTCAACGAAGCCTTCGTAGCGGCTGCTTTTCATCCGGAGCCTCATGCGCGACCGTTGTCGATGCAGGCCGACCTGGCACTCAGCGATGAGTTGGTGGGGGAGTTGCTCGGTCATGATCTGCTGGTGATTTCCACCCCGATGTACAACTTCAGCGTGCCCAGTGGCCTCAAGGCCTGGATCGACCAGATTGTGCGGCTCGGGCTGACGTTCAATCACACCCTGGACAACGGCATCGCGCAGTACGAACCGCTGGTGCGGGGCAAGAAGGCGTTGATCGTCACCAGTCGCGGCGGGTTTGGTTTCGGCCCCGGTGGCGAGCTTGAAGCGATGAACCATGCCGACCCGTTGCTGCGCACGGCACTGGGGTTCATCGGCATCACTGACGTCACGGTTGTCGCCGCCGAGGGCGAGGAGTCCGCCGAGCGCACCTTCCAGGTTTCCGTAGCCGAGGCCGAACAGCGTTTGCTGGCGCTGGCCAGGGAGTTCTAGATGACCTGGCTGTTCCTGCTGATTGCCGCCGGGTTCGAGGTCACCTTCGCCATGGGCATGAAGTACGCCGAAGGCTTCACCCGGCTCTGGCCTTCGGTGATCACCGTGGTGGCGGCCGTGGGTGGGATCTATTTCCTGACCTTGGCCATGCGCGAATTGCCGGTGAGCATCGCCTACCCGATCTGGACCGCCATCGGTTCATTGGGCACGGTGTTCCTCGGCTTTGCGCTGCTGGGCGAAAGCCTGACCGCGCTCAAACTGGTGTCGGTCGGGCTGATTGTGGCGGGCGTGGTGGGGTTGAAGTAGGGTGGATGTCATAGATTGGTCACCGGGTTGTCATCTTGGGTGGCGATGCTTGGCTGAGGCCTTGCATCCAGCCTTGCTTCATCTCACCGACCACAAGGATGTTCATCCATGTCGCAGGGCTCTGCCACGCGTTACCCGTTGGTGCTGGTCCCGGGGATGCTCGGGTTTATTCGTCTGCTGCTCTATCCGTATTGGTTCGGGATCATTTCGGCGTTGCGCCGGGACGGTGCAACCGTGATCGCGGTGCAGGTTTCGCCGCTCAACTCAACCGAGGTGCGTGGTGAGCAATTGCTGGCACGAATCGAGGAAATCCTGCGCGATACCGGGGCCGAGAAGGTCAACCTGATCGGCCACAGCCAGGGCTCGCTGACCGCTCGGTATGCTGCGGCAAAACGCCCGGACCAGGTGGCGTCAGTGACCTCGGTGGCCGGGCCCAATCACGGTTCGGAGCTGGCGGACTACCTGCACGATCATTACCCGGCAGACAGCGCCAGGGGCCGATTGCTCACCTTTTTTTTGTGGTTGATCAGCGCATTGATGTGCCTGCTGGAAACCGGTTATCGCGGGCCGCGACTGCCGGTGGATATCCCGGCTTCGCATCAATCGCTGACCACGGCCGGCGTGGCGCTGTTCAATCAGCGTTATCCACAGGGGCTGCCTGACACCTGGGGTGGGCATGGCCCGGAAGTGGTCAATGGCGTGCGCTATTACTCCTGGTCCGGGACTTTGCAGCCGGGCAAGACCGATCGCGGGTGCAACCTGTTCGACGGCACCAACCGCAGTTGCCGGTTGTTTGCCAGAACCTTCGTGCGTGAAGCGGGGCATTGCGACGGGATGGTCGGGCGCTACAGCTCGCATCTCGGGACGGTGATTGGCGATCAATACCCGATGGATCACTTCGATATCGTCAACCAATCCCTGGGGCTGGTGGGCAAAGGGGCGGAGCCGGTGCGGTTGTTTGTCGAGCATGCCGCGCGGTTGAAGGCGGCAGGCGTTTAAGCCCTGTGGCGAGGGAGCTTGCTCCCGTTGGGCTGCGAAGCAGCCCCCAGAATGCGATGCTTTGCGCTCGAGCGGGAGCAAGCTCCCTCGCCACAAAGGGTTATGCGCGGCCCAATGTGGTAGTCCAGCGCTCGGAAAGAATCACCCCACCCAGCGTCAACACCCCACCCACCAGGTGATACAACGCCAACTGCTCATGCAGCACCACCGCCGCAATCAGCGCGGTGATCAACGGCAGCAGGTTGAAAAACAGCGTGGTCCGGCTCGGGCCCAGGCGTACCACGGCCTGCATCCACGCCAGCGGCGCAAGCATCGAGGCCAGCAGACAGGCGTAAAGCACCAGCGGAATGTTATGCAGGGTCGGGCCGATTTTCGGTGAGGCGAGGAACAGCGGAAACAGCACCACCACCGCCACCAGCACCTGTAAATACAGCAACACCAGCGGCGGCAAGCGCAGCTGCCATTTTTTCAGCAAGGTGCTGTAAACCGCATAAGCCAGCGTGGCGATCAGCATCATCGCGTCGCCCAGGTTCACCCCGTGCTCCAGCAACGCGCCAAGGCTGCCGGACGACACCACCACCAGAACACCGGCAAACGACAATACCGCGCCGACCAGGGCTCCGGCGGTCAGGCGTTGGCCGAGGCTGACTATCGCCATGGCCAGCGACATCAACGGCATCAGCGACAGAATGATCCCCATGTTGGTGGCCGACGTCAGTGTTGCAGCGAAATAGGCCAGGCTCTGATAAACCGCCATGCCGAGTACGCCGAGAATGAAGATCCTCCCCAGGTTTGGGCGTATGACCGGCCAATGGGCGATCACTGGCTTAAGCATGAAAGGCGTGAACAGAATCCCGGCCAGCAGCCAGCGGTAGAAGCCGATTTCGGCGGGGAAGATTGCGCCCACCGCGAGTTTGTTGATCACGGTGTTGCCAGCCCAAATGAAGATGGCCAGCAGGGGATAAGCGTATTGCATCGGGAAAAAGCCAGAACGTTAATGAGGGGCAATTATCCGCCTGTCTGGATGCAAGCCTATACTGCGATCCAGACAATCTGCCCCTGATTCCGGACAGCATGAACAGTAAACACATCGACCTGCTGGATTTCAGCGAACTGCCGTCGGCGGTGTATTTCCGCTATGCCGACTTCAGCGCTCACGAATACGCTGCGCCTCACCGGCATCCGTGGGGCACGCTGGAGTACGCCGCCCATGGTGTGCTGCACATGGATGTCGACGGCAGCCGCTTCATGTCACCGCCGCAATACGCGGTATGGGTGCCGCCCGGGACCGAACACAGTTTCTATAGCCATCAGCCGATCAACTATCGCGCGGTCTGCCTCGCGCCGACGCTGTGCCGCGATCTGCCGCAACAGGCCTGCACCCTGGCGATCAGCGACATCCTCAAGGCGATCCTGAAAGACTTCGCCGCCCGCGATGTGAAAATTCCCGAGCACGACGCGGACCAGCGTCTGGCTCAAGTATTGGTGGACCAACTGCAACAGGCGCCCATGCATGAGTGCTATTTGCCCTACGCCAGCAGTCCCGGGTTACTTGGCATTCTGGAAGCCTTGCAGGCCGAACCTGGGGATAACCGGCCGTTGGCGTATTGGGCCGGGCAGGTTCACGTCAGCGAACGCACGCTGGCCCGGCAGTTTGTTCGCGAGTTGGGCATGAGTTTCGGTGAATGGCGGCAACGGTTGCGGTTTCTGGCGGCGATCGAAGCGCTGGACAGCCACCGCAGCATTCAGGAAATCGCCTTCGACATGGGTTACAGCACCGGCTCGGCGTTTATCGCGATGTTTCAGCGCCAGGCCGGGTGCACGCCGGAACAGTATCGGCGCAGCCATCTTGATAGCAGATGAAGGTGTAACAGGCTTTGTCTACACTCCAGAGCGAGGCCGTACCCATCGGTGCGGTAGCAAGGAGAAAACTCCATGAAGATGTTGCGTGCCCCGTTGTTGATGATCGGTCTGCTGCTCTGCTCCCAGGGTTTTGCTGCCACTGCCCAACAGAACAAAATGACTACCTGCAATGCCGAAGCTACCGCCAAGAGCCTCAAGGGCGATGAGCGCAAAGCCTTCATGAGTACCTGCCTCAAAGCCGCGCCGGCCGCCGATGCCGCCAAGCCCATGACACCTCAACAAGAAAAGATGAAAACCTGTAACGCCGATGCCACTACCAAGGGCCTCAAGGGCGATGCACGCAAAGCGTTCATGAGTGAGTGCCTGAAGAAAAAATAAGCAGTGTGGGGCGAGCCTGCTCCGGACGGCGATCCGACGATGCAGGCGACTAGGTATCACGCAGAACCGCGTTGATGCTATCGCGAGCAGGCTCGCTCCCAAGGTTCGTGTTTGCTCGCTTCGGCGCCGGAACGCTGGCAGACTGCCAATCCTTTCACGTCGTTCGTTTTGAGGCTGTATGTCAGCGTTTTCTCAGCGTCAGGTCTTGTTGCTCATCAGTTGGGTCATTATTTTTGGCGGTTTGCTGCTGGTGATCCCTCTGCGATTGCTGCCCAGCCTGCTGGCCGGGTTGTTGGTGTTCGAACTGGTCAACATGCTCACGCCGCAATTGCAACGGCTGATCGAGGGCCGCCGTGCGCGCTGGCTGGCGGTGGCGTTACTGGGGACTTTGGTGGTCAGTGTGCTGGCGCTGATCTTTGCCGGTGCGATCAGTTTTCTGCTGCACGAGGCGGAAAACCCCGGTGCTTCCCTCGATAAATTCATGGGCGTGGTCGACCGCGCACGCGGGCAGCTGCCGCCGTTCATCGACGCTTATCTGCCGGCCAGTGCCGCCGAGTTCCGAGTGGCCATCGGCGAGTGGATGAGCAAGCACCTCAGCGACTTGCAACTGGTGGGCAAGGACGCGGCGCACATGTTCGTGACGCTGCTGATCGGCATGGTACTGGGGGCGATCATCGCCTTGCAGCGCGTACCGGACCTGACCAAGCGCAAGCCCTTGGCCGCGGCGCTGTTCGACCGCTTGCACCTGTTGGTCCAGGCGTTTCGCAATATCGTCTTCGCGCAGATCAAGATTTCCCTGCTCAACACCTTCTTCACCGGGATTTTCCTCGCGGTGGTCCTGCCGATGTTCGGGATCAAGCTGCCGCTGACCAAAACCCTGATCGTGCTGACCTTCCTGCTCGGCTTGTTGCCGGTGATCGGCAACCTGATGTCGAACACCTTGATCACCATCGTCGGCCTGTCACTGTCGATCTGGGTGGCGGTGGCGGCATTGGGGTATCTGATTTTTATCCACAAGCTCGAATACTTTCTCAACGCGCGCATTGTAGGCGGGCAGATCAGCGCCAAGTCGTGGGAGTTGCTGCTGGCGATGCTGGTGTTCGAAGCCGCGTTCGGCCTGCCGGGGGTGGTGGCGGGGCCGATTTATTACGCGTACCTGAAGAGTGAGTTGAAGCAGGTGGGGATGGTTTGATCCCGTGTTGATCTAATTGTGGCGAGGGAGCTTGCTCCCGTGGGGGCGCGAAGCGGCCCCCCTTATCTCCAAAAGAAGGGACTGCTGCGCAGTCCAACGGGAGCAAGCTCCCTCGCCACAGGGTTTCAGGTCAATCCATCGGGCCGTAACGCTTGGCCGCCTCGATCGCCAACCCGCTGCCGATGCTGCCGAAGATGTTGCCTTCCACATGCTGCGCCTTCGGCAACATCGCCGAGACGCTGTTGCGCAGCGCCGGAATCCCGCTCGAACCGCCAGTGAAGAACACCGTATCTACCTGATCGACCCGCACATTCGCGTCGTTCAGCAATTGGGTCACGCTGTTGCGCACCCGCTCCAGCAAGTTGTCGATGGCTGATTCGAACAGCGCACGAGTCAGTTCCACACTCAAACCGGGCTCGATGCGGTCCAGCGGCACATGACGGCTGTCGGCGTGGGTCAGCTGGATCTTGGTCTCTTCCACTTCCATCGCCAGCCAGTGCCCGGCGCGCTGGTCGATCAGCTTGAACAGGCGATCGATGCCGCCGGTGTCTTCAATGTCGTAACGCATGCTGCCCAGGGCCAGGGTCGATTTCTGCGAGTACACCGAGTTGATGGTGTGCCAGGTCGCCAGGTTCATGTGGTGGCTGGTGGGCATGTAGGCGCCGCTCTTCATACGGCTGCCGTAGCCGAATAGCGGCATCAGTCCTTGCAGGCTCAGCTGTTTGTCGAAATCGGTTCCGCCGATGTGCACGCCACCGGTGGCGAGAATGTCGTCGTGACGGTTGTCGTGCCCGCGTCGCTCAGGGGACAGGCGCACCAGCGAGAAGTCCGACGTACCACCGCCGATGTCGACAATCAGTACCAGCTCTTCCTTTTCGATGGTGGATTCATAGTCGAACGCCGCTGCAATCGGCTCGTACTGGAACGAGACGTCCTTGAAACCAATGGCGCGGGCTACGTCCACCAGGGTGTTCTCGGCTTCCTGGTCGGCCAGTTCATCGTCATCGACGAAAAACACCGGACGGCCCAGCACCACTTCCTCGAACTCCCGACCGGCAGCGGCTTCGGCGCGCTTTTTCAACTGGCCGATGAACAGCCCGAGCAGGTCCTTGAACGGCATCGCCGTGCCGAGGACGCTGGTGTCGTGCTTGATCAGCTTGGAGCCCAGCAGGCTCTTGAGCGAGCGCATCAACCGGCCTTCGTAACCTTCCAGGTACTCGTGCAGCGCCAGCCGGCCGTACACCGGGCGGCGTTCTTCCATATTGAAGAAGACCACCGAGGGCAGGGTTATCTTGTCGTCCTCCAGCGCGATCAGCGTTTCCATGCCGGGGCGCAGCCAGCCGACGGTGGAGTTGGACGTGCCGAAGTCGATACCGCAGGCACGGGCTGGAGATGCGTTTTTCATGTCTTTCAAGTTCCGGTTAAAAAACGGCCGCGCAGTGTATGTCAGTGCGGCGCAGATTCGAAGGCCGACTATCTGTTAAATCACATTGATCTACGCTTGAAAGATGCGCCATCACCCCCAAACTTCCCTGCATAGGTTTGGCAATCCTTGGGCGACAGCAAGAACTGCGCCTGGCTGCCGATAAACTACTGATGCGCTGCCCGGTCACAAAATTGAGATTGATCAATCAAGACGCTGTAAACCAGAGCATGCTGTACCGAGTGGCGCGATTTCGATAATGGATGGTGATTCCCTCGATGGACTTCAAAGACTATTACAAGATTCTCGGCGTGGAGCCGACCGCGGACGATAAGGCGATCAAGGCCGCCTATCGGAAGCTGGCGCGCAAATACCACCCCGATGTCAGCAAGGAAAAGGACGCCGAGGCCAAGTTCAAGGATGCGTCGGAAGCCTATGAAGCGCTGAAAAGCGCCGACAAGCGCGCCGAATACGACGACTTGCGCAAATACGGTCACCACGGCCAGCCGTTCCAGGGCCCGCCGGGTTGGCAGAGTCGTGGTGGTTTCGGAGGCGGTGGTCAGGACACGGGCGATTTCTCGGACTTCTTCAGTTCGATCTTCGGCAACCGTGGTTCGGGTTTCGGTGGTGGTGGACGGTCGGGCCATAGCGCCGGTCGTCGAGGGCAAGACGTGGAAATGGAATTACCGGTTTTTCTGGAGGAAACCCTCTCGACCGAATCGAAGAAGGTCAGCTTCCAGGTGCCGCAGTACAACGCTGCCGGCCAGCATGTCAGCAACACCAGCAAAAGCCTGAACGTGAAGATCCCCGCCGGCGTGACCGACGGCGAGCGCATCCGCCTCAAGGGCCAGGGTGCTCCGGGCATCGGTGGCGGGGCCAATGGCGACCTGTACCTGACCATTCGTTTTGCGCCGCACCCCAAATTCGATGTCGAAGGCGAGAACCTGATCATCACCTTGCCACTGGCACCGTGGGAACTGGCACTGGGGACCGAAGTCGCGGTGCCGACCCTGACCGGCAAGATCAACCTCAAGGTTCCGGCCGGCAGCCAGAACGGCCAGCGCATGCGCGCCAAGGGCCACGGCCTGATGCACAAGGCCGGGCACCGTGGTTACCTGTTCGTGCAGCTCAAGGCGGTGATGCCGAAGAAACTCGACCATGACGTCAAGGCGTTGTGGGAGGAGTTGGCGAAAAAAGCCGCTTTCGATCCGCGAGAGAATTTTTGATTCCGAGATAAGGAGGAGCCCAATCATGAGCGACCCCGTGATCGTTCTATTGGACCTGGCAGAATTCTGTGAGGCGACCGAGTTGTCGGACGTGCATGTGATCGAGATCGTCGAACACGGCATCCTCGAACCACAGGGTACAGAGCCCAAGGATTGGCGTTTCACCGACTACGAACTGGTTTTGGCCAAGCGCGCCGCCAAGCTGCGGCGCGACCTGGAGCTGGAATGGGAAGGTGTCGCCCTGGCGCTGGACCTGCTTGACGAGGTCCAGCAACTGCGGGCCGAGAACCGCATGCTCAAGCAGCGGTTGGGGCGCTTGGTGATCGAATAGCTGTAAACACTAAACCTGTGGCGAGGGGGCTTGCCCCCGTTGGGTTGCGTAGCGACCCCAAATCCGGTCATCGCGGTTTTTCAGACTGACCGCATGCGTCGATTTTACGACTGCTGCGCAGCCGAACGGGGGCAAGCCCCCTCGCCACAGCGGTCCCAAGGCGTTACACCTTCCTGGGCAACACCACGCTAAACAGTGTGCCCTCAGCCTCGCTGGAACTGACCTCGATCGTCCCTTGATGGGCATCAACCACTTCCTTGACGATGAACAGCCCCAGGCCAAGGCTGGTGCTCGGCCCGCCGAGTTCTTCGTCGGCACTGCGTACCAGTGGATCGAAGATTGTGCCGATGACCTCGGGCGGAATCGGCGCACCGTCGTTGTGCACGGTGAGGCGAACGCTGTCCGTTTCACCCCTGAGGCTCAGCTTGATCACGCTGTGGTTCGAACCGTGCTGCAAGGCATTGCCGATCAGGTTCTGCAGCATTTGAGCGAGCCTTCGGCCATCCCAAATACCCCGGGTATCGCCTTCGACGCTCAGTGCCGGATCGCATTGCGGATGAGCAGCGCAAGCCTGGGCAATCGCTTCGCGCGCCGTCTCGGCCAGGTCCATGGGCGCCGGTTCGATTGGCAGGCGCTTGCCCAGGCGACTGCGCACCAGTTCCAGCAAATCGCTGACCAGCACCGCCATGTTCCGCGCGCCATCCTTAATATTGTTGGCACAGGCCAAAGCATCGCCTTCAAGCGTTGCTTTACGCAGCAGTAACTCGGCGGACATGCTCACTGCCTGCAATGGCGCTCGCAAGTCATGCCCGAGTATCGCCAGAAACAGATCCCGTGAATGGTTGACCTGTTCGGCATAGGCGGCGGTGGATTCGGCGAGGGCCTCATCGATGGCTTCGTTGAAACGGATCATGTCCCGGAAATAGGTCAGGTCCGGTGACTCCAGGCTGTCGACCCACAACCGAATCACACAGGCCCGCAAATGGCGGAACTCGCTGGTCATTTGCACCAGGTCGAAGCCCACGGTATGCCGCAGTTCGCCATGGCTGGCACCCGCTTCATCCAGGCTTGGGGTTTTCTCCGGGCCTTCGCCCTTGGCCTTGGCGAGCTGTTCGCTGGCGCTTTGCGCGGTGGTCATGTCCCGCGCTGCCGCCAGCAGAATTGCCTTGGCGTGATCGCGCAAGGCTGCTCGATCCATGCACTCGGCCGCCGGGGTGATCGTTCTGGCGAACTGTTCCCATTCATCGACGATACGGTCCACGTGTTGCCTGATGAATTCGGATAAGCGCATGGCCGTTACCTGCCTGGAGAGTCTGGGCATCTTAGCCTCTTTGTAGATCGGTAAAAACTACCGCTGACACGCCGGATCATGCTTGCAGGTCTTGCAGGTGGTACTTATTTGTTTTTTAGATTCTTAAGTTGGAAGGTGTTGTTTGTTTTATCGCTATTTTCCAACAGTTATTTAATCTTTTGTTTTTGCAGGTATTGAATAAGCTTGGCGTTCTTCTCAAACGCATAGGGATACATGCGCAATGAATGAATTGTCAGAAGGGGGCGTTTCCAATATCTCTCAAGAGATGACAGCTGGCGCCAATGTTTATTTGAATTATCTTGCAACCAAAGTTCCCGCATTCATAAAGAAACCATCTGTATCAAGTTTTGTATCAACGACTGATATGAAACCGGACGTTCCCGAGTGGTACATCAAGGCGAGTGCTATCAACCGTCAATATCTCAACGAACTCATCAGTGAGCGCTGGCGGTTGCAAGACAGCCTGGATGACACACTGGGCGATTTGCAAAAGGACATCAATAAGTTCGCCGAACCCTTGCTTGTTCAGGCCCTGAAAGAAAAGCTGAACCTGGATCTGGATGTTCATGCGACATCGGTACGGCTTTATATTCCGGCCCTCCTGGGTTTTGGCGTCGACACCAATGCCAGTCGGCTCAGGCAGTCAACTCTGCTGGAGGCCGCCCTCCATAACTTCGAGGACTCTGAAACCCGTGCTGGCGCCTTTCGTGATGGCTCCGGCATTTTCATTACCGACGCCGAAGGAGCCCTGAGGCGCCATTCATTGACCATCGAAAGTTTTGCGAGCCTTTGCAGGGATCTGGATCTCGGTGCGCAATATCAGCGGCACATCAAAGGGTTGCTGGCCCCTTCGGCGGTTGATGCCAAGGCCTCGCTTGAGCAGCACTTCATCGGGACCGAAAAGGCCGCGTTCAATGAGTCAGCGCTGATTGCCTATTTGAAGAGTGATATCACTTCTTATGCATATGGCAAGTTGCAGCAACTGCGAGACAACCAGACAAACATCACGATGGGCAATCGCCCGTTACAGTCTCATCGGCTGACTCTTTTGGGCGTGAAGCTGTCGGGTATCGTGTTGTTCAGTGCAGTGGCTGATCCGACACGAGTAAAGCGAATCTACAACAGCCTGGTTCCGGCAGACCAACGAACAATGATGGAGTGGTCGCGCAAACTGGCCATTTTACCCGGGCAGGAGTTTGATCAATTCAAACTGCTCAAGGCCTTTTTTGCCAACGGGCCAAGCGGTGTGGTCGACGAGGTGCTGGGCAGGAACGATATTTTTACGCAGAGCCGGCTCGATGGCACCTTGATCGCCTACGTCCCTGATGACCCTGAACATCCCTTGAAGGAATATCCGTCCTTCACCGACTTCATGAAGGAGCTGACGAGCCAGTTGCGCTCGTCGGACTATCAGCAGTTCTTCAGTCGGTTCGTACCGCAAAAAGACCAGGGCAGGTTTTTCGCTCGCGTCAGGGAGCGCTTCAGCACCTTCACCTGGCAGCAGCGGGAGCCGTTGAACATGGGGCCATGGTGGCGGGAAACCGCAGTGGAAAACCCCGACGCAGAACCGATCACCCATGTGATCGAAGGCGCGCTCTGGCCTCAGTTCAGTCGATGGCGGCGCGACAAGGCCATCGCCGATGCGCGACATATCGCCGTGCCCACTGGCGATGAAGATGCCAATGCCCGCTGGGCGCGGCTGAGGAGTTACGCGAACATCGGCTGGAATGTGTTCAACTTCGGCGCAATGCTGGTGCCTGGCCTGGGGGAGGCCATGTTGGGCGTGATGGTCGGGCAAATGCTACTCGAAACCATGGAGGGCATTGAGGACTGGAGCAAGGGAGACAAGGAAGAAGCGTCGGCGCTTCTGTGCGGTGTCCTGATCAATGCTGCCCAGTTGGCAATCATGGCGGCAGGGCATGTTTTACCCACGGGCGCAGCGCCAGCGGTCCGGCCTTCATCTTTTGTCGAACAGCTGAAGCCGGTGGTGCTCGCTGACGGCAAGACCCGTCTCTGGAATCCGGACCTGAGTCCGTATGAACATCAAGTCAGTCTGAGTCCGGGTACGAAGCCAAACGAGCGAGGCCTGTATCTGCACAACGATCAGGAATTCCTGTCGATCGGCGGTAAATACTTTGCGGTGCAAGACGATCCACTCACGGGGCAACCGCGGATTCTCCATCCGGATCGAGCGATGGCCTACCAACCGAAGCTTGAACACAATGGCGCAGGCACCTGGCATACCGAGCTCGACCGCCCTGTCGAATGGACCTCGACCGAGCTCATGCGGCGGTTGGGGGCGAGGGTAGAAACGTTCGACGATGCAACGCTTGAGCAGATCCGGATCGCCAGTGGCGTCGAAGCAGATGTGCTGCGTCGGCTGCATGTCGAAAACGAAGCACCGCCGGCGTTGCTGGTCGACACGATCGAACGGTTCAAGACGTGGTCGGACACGGGGAAGCTGCCACAGAGCGGTCTGTCGCCATCAGACAATGCCAATGTGCGGGTGCTTCAGGATGCTTTTGCACAATTGCCCGACGGCGTGGCCGAGGAACTGCTGGCCGCCGCTGCTCCGGCGGATTTGCGAGCACTGGCCGAACAAAAGCGCATTGCCTTGCATCTGCGGCAACAGGTGCGGGCGGCCTTGCTGGAAGTACGTTTGGCGCGCGCCTATGAAGGGCTGTTCCTTGACTCGATGCACGCTCCGGATACGGAACGGCTGGCGCTGCACACCCTGGAAACCTTGCCGAACTGGCCGGGCGACGTGCGCATTGAAGTTCGCGAACATTCGTTCACCGGGCACCTGCGCGACAGCATTGGCCCGGAGAACGCACGTACGCGCAAAGTGCTGGTCAGCACGGACGAGGGCTATGAAGCGCGGGATGCCGAGGATAACCATCTGCGGGGTGCCGACGATCTTTTTTCATCCGTCTTGCACGCTCTGCCCGACGCCGAACGCAAAGCGCTGGGGTACGAGATCTATCAAGGCGCGAACCTCAAACGCAGTGTTCAAAATGCCCCGTTGGCGCGTGACAAGCTGCGTCCGATGCTGGCGGACAACCCTCTGCGCAAGCCCGCCTACGATCCCGAAACGATGAAGTTGCGCGGTGGCATGTTTGCCCCCCAGGGCATTCGACAACTGACCGGCCGAGTGACGCCGCAGGAGCGGGTCAGGAGTGTGCGCCCCGGGTGGACGGAAACCGAGGCCCAGGCTTACCTGGACGGAGGGGGCGACGACGTTACCCCGGAACAACGGGCAAGCGCACTGGAAGCGGAATTCGATCGCCTCAATGCCAATTTCCGGCACTGGCTCAATTTACCCACCGAAGCGTTCAGGTACAGCCCTGCCGGCATTGCCGAATGGCAGACCCGAAACTCGATCTACACAACCATTCGCCAGTGCTGGCAGCACACCGGGCCCAGGGATGTGGACCCTTTGGGAAATATGTACGGGACAGCGCTTGATTTCAGAAACGTTCCCCTGGGGCGACACTTGGGAAGCATGCCTCTGTTGGAAGCCGATTTTCAGCACGTCACCAGCCTGAACTTGCTGGGCACTGGAATGAACGATGCCCACGTCACGTTTCTGGTTCATTTTCCGAAACTCCGTTCGCTGAATCTCACCGGTAACCAGCTCACGCAATTTCCTCGTGCGGTGGGGCGAATGCGTGGGCTGACCGAACTGAACCTCGGCGATAACCGGATAGTGCTGGATGCCCAGGGAGCTACCTATTTGAGATGGCTCTCCCGGCTGAAAAGTCTGGATCTGCAAGGAAACCCGTTGGGGAGAGTGCCCGACATCGGTGGGATGCGCATGCTGCATACCCTGATGCTGGGTGACACCGGGATTGATACCTGGCCGGAGGGGCTGTTCGCTCAACCCAGGTTCCGGCATTTTTACCTGAGCCTGCAGCGCAACGAACTGACCGTTATCCCGCAGGTTACGCCCGGCTCAGCCTCCGCGGAGCTGTTGGCGCGCACGGTATTGAATCGCGATCCGCCGTGGTTGTCGGCCGAGAACCTGGAAACGCTCAGAGGTTATATCCGGTCCGTCGGCCTGGACCCCGATCGTCCGTATCCGCCTCGCGGCGTGCGCGACAGTCTTGATTGGGAGGAAGGCATGACGCGACCTGATTGGGTCGCTAAACAGGAGATATGGAACAGCGTGGAGGATGAGTTCGGTTCGGTGCCTTTTTTCAATCAGATCAGGAAGCTCACCCAATCAACCGCCTTCAGAACCGACAAAGCCTTCAGGGTGGACATGACGCAAAAGCTCTGGCGAATGCTGGAGGCCATGTCCAAGGACAGCGAGCTGCGGCGCAATCTTTTCGTCATGGGCAGGGAGGAGGTCACTAACTGTGTTGACGCCGGGGCGCAGTTGTTCAATGCGATGGGCGTAGAAGTGCTGATCCATGAGGCTTACGCATTGGCCAACCCGGGCCTGGTGGAGGCCGAACTGGTGCAGCTGGCCAGAGGCAAGTCGCGGCTGGACGAGTTGAGCCGGATCGCCCACAAAGTGGTTGCCGAGCGCCTGGAAAATGGTGAGCAATTCAGGACTGTCGATGCTGAGGGCGCAGTGTCGGGAAGTATCGATGAAGTCGAGGTCCACCTGGCTTACATGACGGATCTGGCGGAGCGACTGGACCTGCCCTGGCAGTCCCGTGATTTGCAATTTCGCACGCACACCGGTGTGACTCCCGAGATGATCGAGAGTGCGTATCAGCGGGTCATGGAGCTGGAAACCGGCGATTTACTGCGTGATTCGATCATCGAACAACCGTTCTGGGAAACATACCTACGGGGCACAAATCGAAGCGCCTTCAAGGTTTTCAGGCGCCGAATCGATGCAACGACTGAGTTTTACATGGCGCTTGAAAAGAGGGCCTCCGAACCGAACCTTTCGTTGCAGGCAAAGGCCGATCTGAAGCAGGAGCTCCGGGTACTCGCCGCTGAACTGGGTAAGCTGGAAAGCGAAATTGCTCCGGGCCAGGTCATGACTGACCAAGCCTATGCCGCCGAGTTGAACCTGATCGATATCGAGATGAAAACGCTGCTTAAAACCCTGACCCAACAGGCGATGGATCGGGCGAAACTGCAAAGGGTGGACATCGCCTTTATGAACGCACCAGCAACGGATTGACCTGAGAAACAGCTAACCCGGTACGAAGAATGACACCCCTCGTGCCGAGTTTATGCCTGACCGAATCTCAAAACAGGAAGTAACGCTGAGCCATCGGCAACACATCCGCTGGCTCGCACCAGAGCAAGACACCGTCGGCCTTAACCTGATAAGTCTGCGGGTCAACGTCGATGTCCGGCAGGTAGTCGTTGTGAATCAGGTCGGTTTTCTGCACCTCGCGACAGCCTTTGACCACGGCGATTTTCTTCTTCAGGCCCAGGGCCTCGGGCAAACCCGCCTCCTGCGCGGCCTGGCTGATAAAGGTCAGGCTGGTGGCATGCAACGAGCCGCCGTAACTGGCGAACATCGGGCGGTAGTGCACCGGTTGCGGCGTTGGAATAGATGCGTTGGCGTCACCCATCAGGCTGGCCGCAATGGCACCGCCCTTGAGGATCAGCGTTGGCTTTACCCCGAAAAACGCTGGACGCCAGAGCACCAGATCCGCCCACTTGCCCACTTCGACCGAGCCCACTTCATGGCTGATCCCGTGGGTGATCGCTGGGTTGATGGTGTACTTGGCGATGTAGCGTTTGGCGCGGAAGTTGTCATTGCCTTCGCCATCTTGTGGCAGCGGACCGCGCTGCTTCTTCATTTTGTCGGCGGTCTGCCAGGTGCGGGTGATGACTTCGCCGACGCGGCCCATGGCCTGGCTGTCGGAGCTGATCATCGAGAAGGCACCGAGGTCATGCAGGATGTCTTCGGCAGCAATGGTTTCGCGGCGGATGCGGCTTTCGGCGAAGGCCACGTCTTCGGCAATGCTCGGGTCCAGGTGGTGGCAGACCATCAGCATGTCGAGGTGCTCGTCGATGGTGTTGCGGGTGAACGGCCGGGTCGGGTTGGTCGAGCTCGGCAGCACGTTGGCGAAACCGCAGGCCTTGATGATGTCCGGCGCATGACCTCCACCGGCACCTTCGGTGTGATAGGTGTGGATGGTGCGGCCCTTGAAGGCGGCGAGGGTGGTTTCGACGAAGCCGGACTCGTTGAGGGTGTCGGTGTGGATGGCGACCTGGACGTCGTATTGGTCGGCCACTGTCAGGCAGTTGTCGATGCTCGCGGGCGTGGTTCCCCAGTCTTCGTGCAACTTCAGGCCGATGGCGCCGGCCTTGACCTGTTCGATCAACGGCTCCGGCAGGCTGGCGTTGCCCTTGCCGGTGAGGCCGATGTTCATCGGGAACGCATCGGCGGCCTGGAGCATGCGCGCCAGGTGCCATGGCCCGGAGGTGCAGGTGGTGGCGTTGGTGCCGGTGGCCGGTCCCGTGCCGCCGCCGATCATGGTGGTGACGCCGCTCATCAGCGCTTCTTCGATCTGCTGCGGACAGATGAAGTGGATGTGGGTGTCGATGCCGCCGGCGGTGAGGATCATGCCTTCACCGGCGATCACTTCGGTGCTGGCGCCGACCGCGATGGTGACGTTGGGCTGGATGTCCGGGTTGCCGGCCTTGCCGATGGCAGCGATGCGCCCGTCCTTGAGGCCGACGTCGGCCTTGACGATGCCCCAGTGGTCGATGATCAGCGCGTTGGTGATCAGGGTATCGACAACCTCGGCGGCCAGCCGTTGGCTTTGGCCCTGGCCGTCGCGAATGACTTTGCCGCCGCCGAATTTCACTTCTTCGCCGTAGGTGGTGAAGTCCTGTTCCACTTCGATCCACAGTTCAGTGTCGGCCAGACGGACCTTGTCACCGACGGTGGGGCCGAACATGTCGGCGTAGGCTTGTCTTGAGATTTTCATGCGCTTGCCTTGAAAGTGAAGTGCGGTAGTCCGCGGTCCATTGTGGCGAGGGAGCTTGCTCCCGTTCGGCTGCGCAGCAGTCGTAAAATCTGCCGCTCCGATTATTCAGATAGATCGCACCAGCTGTGTTGCGAGCGCTTCGCACTCGAGCGGGAGCAAGCTCCCTCGCCACAGGGTTTGCGTGTCAGTCGAGGTCGCCCATGATCCTGCCGGCAAACCCGAACACCCGGCGATGCCCGGCCAGGTCCACCAGCTCGACCTCGCGGCTCTGCCCCGGTTCGAAGCGCACTGCGGTGCCGGCGGGGATGTTCAGGCGCATGCCGCGGCTGGCGACGCGGTCGAAGGTCAGCGCGTCGTTGGTTTCGAAGAAGTGATAATGCGAGCCGACCTGGATCGGCCGGTCGCCGCTGTTGGCCACCTTCAGGCTGACAGTGCGTCGGCCCACGTTAAGCTCGATGTCGCCGGGCTGGATCTGGTACTCACCGGGAATCATCACTGGGCTCCTTGGAGAATCTTGTAGTAGAGGGCGGTCGGTTTGTAGCGCCCGTTCGGGTCGCAGGCGTAGTCCGGAATTTCGCCGGCACGGGTGTAACCCAGGGCCTTGTAGAAGTCTTCGGCGGGGGAGCCGGCCTCGGTGTCGAGGTAGAGCATGCCGCGCTTGTGCTGGCGGGCGGCGAGCTCCAGGGCATGCATCAACTGCTGGCCCAGGCCGCGACGACGGGCGTGTTCACGCACCAGCAGTTTCTGCACTTCGGCGCGATTCAGCCCATTGGCTTTCTGGCACAGGTTCAGTTGCACACTGGCCTGCACCTGTTCGTCCTTGACCACCACCCACAGCAGCACGTTGCCTTTGTTCAGGTTGTCTTGGACTTCATCGAAATGGGCTCGGGCCTGGGTGGCGTCCAGATCCGCCATGAACCCGACGCTGGCGCCATAGCCGACGGCGTCGAGCAGCAGATCAATCAATCCCTGACGATAGTGCGCAAAGCTTTCAACATTGACGCGTCGCAGTTGGGCGGCGTTCATGGGGCATCACTCCTTGTGGGGATCGGGTGGCATTGCGCCCGGATCGAGGATCAGTTGCATGAAGGTCAGGTCCAGCCAGCGGCCGAACTTGGTACCCACCTGCGGCATTTGGCCGGTGACGACAAAACCGGCCCGATCGTGCAGCCGGATCGAGGCGCTATTACCGCTTTCGATGGCGGCGACCATCACGTGTTTGTTGCAGCCTTTGGCGCGCTCGATCAGCGCTGCCATCAGTTGCGGGCCGAGGCCATTGCCACGCTGGTCGTTGCGCACGTACACCGAGTGCTCGACCGTGTGGCGGAACCCGTCGAAGGGGCGCCAGTCACCGAATGAAGCGTAGCCGAGTACGTTGTCGTCGCCGTCGACGATTACCAGAATCGGATAGCCCTGGGCTTGCCGCGCGCTGAACCAGGCCTGGCGGTTGCCCAGGTCCACGGCCTGTTCGTTCCAGATCGCCGTGGTGTTGAGCACCGCGTCGTTGTAGATGTCGCGGATCGCCGGCAGATCGGCGTGCAGCGCATCGCGGATGTGGTAAGTCATGGCGCAGCCTCAGGCGATCGGTTGGTGAACGGTGACCAGTTTGGTGCCGTCGGGAAACGTCGCTTCGACCTGGATCTCCGGGATCATTTCCGGGATGCCTTCCATCACTTGCTCGCGGCTGAGCAGGGTGGTGCCGTAGTGCATCAGCTCGGCCACGGTCTGGCCGTCACGCGCGCCTTCGAGCAGCGCCGCGGAAATGTAGGCCATGGCCTCCGGGTAATTGAGTTTCACGCCGCGAGCCAAACGCCGCTCGGCCACGAGGCCGGCGGTGAAGATCAGCAGCTTGTCTTTTTCGCGTGGGGTCAGGTCCATCGTAGAAATCCATAATCGGCAGTTAAAGGTGTACTCAACCTGTAGGAGCGAGGCTTGCCCGCGAAGGGGACGCCTCGGTTTAACGGGAAGACCGCGTTATCGTTCTTCGCGGGCAAGCCTCGCTCCTACAGAGTGGATCGTGTTCAGGTGGCCCATATTCTGGGCGGAACGGCTTCGCGGCCGAGCAACGCAGGCCGGAGCAATCGCCACAATTCAATTAGCCAACCCCGTGCCAACAACGCCTCGCTGGCCAGGCACCGGGCGACCAACAGCCCCGGCAGCTGCGTCAGATCCCCGCGCACCTCATTGGGCAGCGAGCGGCACTTCTCCAGCAATTCACTATCAATCTCTCCGGTCACCAGCAACGTCGCAAACACCGGTTGCCCATCCAGCCCGATCGGCGAGTCCAGCAAACCGTCATCCCCGGTAATGCGCTGGCGTTCGTGCCAGAGCAACTGGCCGTCGCGGCGGATATCCAGGTGGGCCTGGAAGTGCCCGAGGTCGAAGCGCTCGCCACTGGCCGGACGCCCCAGCGCGACCACGTCCCAGTAGAACAACCGGGCATCGCCCTCAAGGTCAATGCTCGTGCTGAGTTCAGCCTGAGCGGCGCTGAAGATAATCGTCTCTTGCGGCAGCCACTCCAACGTAGCACCGGCGGCAACGCGCAAGTCGAGTTTCTGATAAGCCGGCCCGGCCGCGCGATACCACTTGGCGGCGCCGGGGCTGGTGATTTGTGCCCAGGCGTGGGTGCCGACGCTGGCCGAGATGTCCAGCCGATCACCGCCGGCAATCCCCCCCGGCGGGTGGACGATGATGTGCTGACACACCTCGGGGCCTTCGGCATACAAGTGCTTTTGCACCCGCAGCGGGCCTTGATGACGGCGCTGTACCGGGCGGGTGCTGGCGCCGAAACGGGCGTAGCCCAGCTCCAGCTCGGCATGCCAGCTCGGGTTAAACAGCGCAGTGGGGAGAGGTAAATTCATATCGTCTAATTTATCGTCAGAAGGCTGCAGGTTAGATCGTAACCAGCCCGCGCACACCTTCGGCTTCCATATTTTCGCCACGACCCTGCTGCACGATCTCGCCCCGGGACATCACCAGGTACTGATCGGCCAGCTCGGCGGCGAAATCGTAGAACTGCTCCACCAGCAAAATCGCCATGTCGCCACGGGCTGCGAGCTTTTTGATCACCGCGCCGATTTCCTTGATCACTGACGGCTGGATGCCCTCGGTGGGTTCGTCGAGAATCAGCAGCCGTGGACGACTGGCCAGTGCCCTGCCGATCGCCAGCTGCTGTTGCTGACCGCCGGACAAGTCACCGCCACGCCGTTGCTTCATTTGCAGCAGCACCGGGAACAGCTCGTAGATGAACGCCGGGACTTCCTTGGCCTCGGAGCCAGGAAACCGCGACAGGCCCATCAGCAGGTTTTCTTCCACGGTCAGCCGGCCGAAGATTTCCCGGCCCTGAGGCACGTAAGCGATACCGGCATGCACCCGTTGGTGCGGCTTGAACGTGGTGATCGGTTTACCTTCCCAGTTCACCGCGCCCTCCTTGGCCGGCAGCAAACCCATCAGGCATTTGAGCAAGGTGGTCTTGCCCACGCCGTTGCGCCCGAGCAGGCAGGTGACTTCGCCGACCTTCACCTCAAACGTCAGGCCCCGCAGGATGTGGCTACCGCCGTAGTACTGGTGCAGCTTGTCGACTTGCAGCATCTTCAAATTCCTCTCATTCCCTGTAGGAGCGAGGCTTGCCCGCGAAGGGGACGCCACGGTTGAACTGAAACACCGCGTTATCGTTCTTCGCGGGCAAGCCTCGCTCCGACAAAGGCAAAATCATCGACCGAGGTAGACCTCGATCACCCGCTCATTGTCCTGCACCTGCTCCAGCGACCCTTCGGCCAGCACGCTGCCCTGGTGCAACACGGTGACGTGGTCGGCGATCGAGCCGACGAAGCCCATGTCGTGTTCCACCACCATCAGCGAATGCTTGCCGGCCAGGCGCTTGAACAGCTCGGCGGTGAATTCGGTTTCGGCGTCGGTCATGCCCGCCACCGGCTCGTCGAGCAACAGCAGTTGCGGGTCTTGCATCAGCAGCATGCCGATTTCCAGAAACTGCTTCTGCCCGTGAGACAACAACCCTGCCGGGCGATTGACCGAACTGGTCAGGCGAATGGTTTCCAGCACTTCACTGATGCGATCTTTTTGTTCACCACTCAGGCGAGCCCGCAAGCTGGCCCACACCGACTTGTCGGTTTTCTGCGCCAGCTCCAGGTTTTCGAACACGCTCAGGGCTTCGAACACGGTTGGTTTCTGGAACTTGCGACCGATACCAGCCTGGGCGATTTGCACTTCGCTCATCTGCGTCAGGTCCAGGGTTTCACCGAACCAGGCCTTGCCGTGACTGGGGCGAGTCTTGCCGGTGATCACGTCCATGAGCGTGGTTTTGCCCGCGCCGTTGGGGCCGATGATGCAGCGCAATTCGCCAACGCCGATGTACAGGTTCAGATTGTTGAGTGCCTTGAAACCATCGAAGCTGACGCTGATGTCTTCCAGGGTCAGGATGGTGCCGTGACGTGTATTCAGGCCGGGGCCGACGCGTTGGCCGAGGCCGATGGCATCGCGGCTGCTACCGGCATCCTTGTTGGGCTGCGGTGGGAAAAAGGCCGGTTCGAGCATGAATTCAGCCGTTGCAGTGATCCTCATTGTTCACCCCTTTTCTTCAGCAGACCGATCACACCCTTAGGCAGATACAACGTCACGACAATGAACAGCGCGCCGAGGAAGAACAGCCAGTATTCCGGAAATGCCACGGTGAACCAGCTCTTCATCCCGTTGACCACGCCGGCACCCAGCAGCGGGCCGATCAGCGTGCCGCGCCCCCCCAAGGCAACCCAGACCGCCGCTTCGATCGAGTTGGTCGGCGACATTTCGCTCGGGTTGATGATCCCGACTTGCGGCACATACAGCGCCCCCGCCAGGCCACACAACACCGCACTCAACACCCAGACAAACAGCTTGAAGCCGCGCGGGTCGTAGCCGCAAAACATCAGGCGGTTCTCGGCATCGCGCAACGCGGTCAACACCCGGCCGAACTTGCTTTGCGCCAGACGCCAGCCGATGAACAGACTCGCCACCAGCAACAGTACCGTGGCGAAAAACAACACCGCGCGAGTCCCCGGTTCCGTGATGCCAAACCCGAGAATGCTGCGGAAATTGGTGAAGCCATTGTTGCCGCCAAACCCGGTTTCGTTGCGGAAAAACAGCAGCATCCCGGCGAAGGTCAGGGCCTGGGTCATGATCGAGAAATACACGCCCTTGATCCGCGAGCGGAAGGCGAAGAAACCGAACACCAGCGCCAGCAATCCCGGCGCCAATATCACCAGGCACATGGCCCAGAGGAAGCTGCTGGTGCCGGTCCAGTACCACGGCAATTCGGTCCACGACAGGAACGTCATGAACGCCGGCAAGCCGTCACCCGAGGCTTGGCGCATCAGGTACATGCCCATCGCATAACCGCCGAGGGCGAAGAACAGACCGTGACCGAGGGACAGGAGGCCGGCGTAGCCCCAGACCAGATCGAGGGCGAGGGCGACGATGGCGTAGCAAAGAATCTTGCCCACCAGTGTCAGCGTGTAGGCCGAGACGTGAAGCGCGCTGTCGGGCGATAACAACGACAGCAATGGCAACGCCAGTAGCAAAACGAGAATCACCGCGCCAACAGTGATGGTGACTTTGGGGCCGGCTTTTTTTGTCGCGGTAACGAGCAGAGGCTGGTTCATCAGTCGATCACCCGTCCTTTCAGTGCGAAGAGGCCTTGTGGACGTTTCTGGATGAACAGAATGATCAACGCGAGGATCAGGATCTTGCCGAGTACCGCACCGATCTGCGGTTCGAGAATCTTGTTGGCGATGCCCAGGCCGAATGCGGCCAACACGCTGCCGGCCAATTGACCGACACCGCCGAGCACCACCACCAGGAACGAATCGATGATGTAGCTCTGGCCGAGGTCAGGGCCGACGTTGCCGATCTGGCTGAGCGCCACGCCACCGAGGCCGGCGATGCCCGAGCCTAAGCCGAAGGCGAGCATGTCCACGCGCCCGGTCGGCACCCCGCAGCACGCCGCCATGTTGCGGTTCTGGGTGACGGCGCGCACGTTCAAGCCAAGGCGCGTCTTGTTCAACAGCAGCCAGGTCAGCACCACCACAAACAAGGCAAACGCGATGATCACGATGCGGTTGTACGGCAGCACAAGATTGGGCAGCACCTGAATCCCGCCCGACAACCATGCCGGGTTGGCCACTTCGACGTTCTGCGCACCGAACACCAGCCGCACCAACTGGATCAGCATCAGGCTGATGCCCCACGTCGCGAGCAGGGTTTCCAGCGGGCGGCCGTAGAGGTGACGAATCACCGTGCGCTCCAGCGCCATGCCGATGGCGGCGGTAACGAAAAACGCCACCGGCAGAGCAATCAGCGGATAGAACTCGATGGCTTGTGGGGCGAAGCGCTGGAACATCAGCTGCACCACGTACGTCGAGTACGCGCCGAGCATCAACATCTCGCCGTGGGCCATGTTGATCACCCCGAGCAGGCCGAAGGTGATCGCCAAGCCCAATGCCGCGAGCAGCAGAATCGAACCCAGGGACATGCCACTGAAGGCCTGGCCGAGCATTTCGCCGATCAGCAATTTGCGTTTGACCTGGGCCAGGCTGGTTTCGGCGGCGGTGTGCACACTGGCGTCGGTTTCGACGCCGGGTTCGAGCAAGCCTTCGAGGCGGGTGCGGGCCAGCGGGTCGCCGGTTTCGCCGAGCAAACGCACGGCGGCGAGGCGCACGGCGGGGTCACTGTCGACCAGTTGCAGATTGGCCAAGGCCAGGCTCAGGGCGGCGTGAACGGTTTCGTCTTGTTCGCTGGTCAGCTGTTGGTCGAGGAATTTCAGCTGCGCCGGTTTGGCGCTTTTCTGCAATTGCTGCGCGGCGGTCAGACGGGTTTTGGCGTCGGCGGCGAGCAATTGGTGGCTGGCCAGAGCGGTGTCGATCAGACCCCGCAGGCGATTGTTCAGGCGCAGGGTTTTCGGTTGGCCATCGATGGTCAGCTCGCCTTGTTGCAGGGCGTTGATCAGTTCGATGCGGGCCGGATCGGGCTGCGCGGCCCAGGTTTCCAGAAGCTTGGCTTGCTGCACGGGATTGGCCGCGACGAAGTCTTCGGCGTCGCCGGCGTGGGTGACCATCGGCAAAAGTAAAAATGCGATAACAAGGAACAGGCGATAAAGGGACATGGCTACGTCCTGAAAGGCGACGACGGATCCTGTAGGAGCGAAGCTTGCTCGCGAAGACGGCGGCACATCCAGCATCAATGTGTCTGACTCACCGTTTTCGCGGGCAAGCCTCGCTCCTACAGGAGGCTTTGCTTAGTTGCTCTTCACCGCATACTCCGGCTTCTTGTCGTTACCCGGGATGAACGGGCTCCACGGTTGGGCGCGGATCGGCCCTTCGGTCTGCCACACCACGTTGAACTGACCGTCGGCCTGAATCTCGCCGATCATCACTGGCTTGTGCAGGTGGTGGTTGGTCTTGTCCATGGTCAGGGTGTAGCCGGACGGTGCGGCAAAGGTCTGGCCGGCCAGGGCTTCGCGGACTTTGTCGACGTCGGTGGATTTGGCCTTCTCGGCGGCTTGCGCCCACATGTGGATGCCAACGTAAGTGGCTTCCATCGGGTCGTTGGTCACCGCTTTGTCGGCGCCCGGCAGGTTGTGTTTCTTGGCGTAGGCTTTCCAGTCATCGACGAACTTCTTGTTCACCGGGTTTTCCACCGACTCAAAGTAGTTCCACGCCGCGAGGTTGCCCACCAGCGGTTTGGTGTCGATGCCGCGCAGTTCTTCTTCACCCACGGAGAACGCCACGACCGGTACGTCGGTGGCTTTCAGGCCCTGGTTGGCCAGCTCTTTATAGAACGGCACGTTGGAGTCGCCGTTGACGGTGGAGATGACCGCCGTCTTGCCACCGGCGGAGAATTTTTTGATGCTGGCCACGATGGTCTGGTAATCGCTGTGGCCGAACGGGGTGTAGACCTCTTCGATGTCCTTGTCCGCCACGCCTTTGGAGTGCAGGAACGAGCGCAGGATCTTGTTGGTGGTGCGCGGGTAGACGTAGTCGGTGCCGAGCAGGAAGTAGCGCTTGGCGCTGCCGCCTTCTTCGCTCATCAGGTATTCCACTGCCGGGATCGCCTGCTGGTTGGGGGCCGCGCCGGTGTAGAACACGTTCGGCGACATCTCTTCGCCTTCGTATTGCACCGGGTAGAACAGCAGGCCGTTGAGCTCTTCGAACACCGGCAGCACCGATTTACGCGACACCGAGGTCCAGCAACCGAACACCACCGCCACCTTGTCCTGGGTCAGCAGCTGCCGGCCCTTTTCGGCGAACAGCGGCCAGTTCGATGCCGGGTCCACGACCACTGGTTCCAGCATCTTGCCGTTCACGCCGCCCTTGGCGTTGATTTCGTCGATGGTCATCAACGCCATGTCTTTGAGCGAGGTTTCGGAGATCGCCATGGTCCCGGACAACGAATGCAGAATACCGACCTTGATGGTCTCGGCGGCCTGGACAGTCCAGGTCATGCCCATCGCGGCAATGCTTGCCGTGAGTGTGAAAGCCTTGATCAAACTGCGACGCTTCATTGTGCGATCTCCATGAACGTTAAAGTTTTTTATGGTTGGCAGATGCGGACGACTGAAGGCTGTTTTGCAAGGGCTGTGCCCGGTCGGGGACGGGCAAGGAAATGTCGTATTAGAGTGGTTGCGGGGTTTGCGTGACGCACCATGAAGGGACGGGGCTGGCGCGTTGGTGCGAGAAGATGCGCCACATTGGGGCGATGCAGCCATCGCGGGCAAGCCCGCGATGGTCGATAACGCGGTCTACGCCGGGTCGACGTTATCCAGCGCCCGGTTTACCGCCAGCTCCGCCAGCATGATGCTCTGTTGAATCGCCAGCGCCGTGTAGCGCTGTGGGGCGGTCAGGTCGTTGGCGAAATCGCTGGCCAGGACACTCGCCGTGGCTAACGATTCACAGGCGTGGGCCAGCAGGCTTTCGGTATCCATATTCGGTGCGACGATGAACATGGTGCTGGGGCGGCGGGGTTTTTCGGTGTAGGGCGCCGGGGGATCGAGGTAATAGTCGAGGGCGCGTTTGATGGCTTCGCGATCCTTGAGTAATTCTTCGTTGCGCGAGGCTTCGGCGTTGGGGGTGGTGGTGTTGAAGGGTGGGTCAGGAATTAATTTGTCCATTGAAAAATTTCTCCAGCGTTGGAGCCTCCACTTGCCGCTTCTCACACGGGAAGAGGTGGCAGCTATGTGCGAGGTGAGAAGACCGGTTATGGACACCCGGCCGGACCGAAGTCCGCCCGCACACAGCCGCCATAACACATTTGCAGGCAGCTAATAAGCTGGCGGCGATTATGCGTGTACAGACACTGGATGACCATAAGTTGCCGGGCTTCTCACACCCGATCGCTGAGTTGTCAGCGACAGCCAAAGACTAGAGAGCCCGCTTCCGACGGACAACCTGAAAGATGCGTGGGAAAGGTCTGCGTTCTGATACATCCGTTAAACATTCAAAAGCGGAACGCGGAGCGTCCCTGGCGGCATTCCCACGCGGAGCGTGGGAATGATCACCCTGTGGGAGCGGCGAGTCAGCGCCGGCGCATCAGACCGATGAAGAACAGCCCGCCAATCGCGGCGGTGGCGACGCCGATGGGCAGGTCTTCCGGGGCGATCAGGGTGCGTGCGGCTACGTCGACCCAGACCAGGAACAGGCTGCCCAACAACACGCACACCGGCAGTAACCGTCGATGCTCGGCCCCCACCAACCGTCGTGCAATGTGCGGCACCATCAACCCGACAAAACCAATCGAGCCGCTGATGGACACCAACACCCCGGTCATCAATGAGGCAATCAAAAACACCCGCAGCCGCACGGTGCGGGCATTGAGGCCCAGGGTCACGGCGGTCTGCTCGCCGGCCATCAACGCATTCAACGGCCGGGCCATGCCCAGCAACAACACCAACCCGAGCAACACACTCGCGGCGGGCACGGCGAGCAATTCCCAACGCGCCAGCCCGAGGCCGCCGAGCATCCAGAACATCACCGCCGAACTGGCGCGATGGTCACCCAGAAACAGCAGCAGGTTGGCGATTGCCATCATCACGAACGACACCGCGACACCGCACAGCAGCAGCCGATCACTGTCCAGCCGCCCATGACGGTTGGCGATCATCAGCACGACCAGCATGCTCAGCAGCGCGCCGATAAACGCCGCGATGGGCAAGGTCAGCAGGCCGACGATTTCACCGACATGCAGCACCACAATCACCGCGCCGAGGGTCGCGCCGGAGGTCACGCCCAACAAGTGCGGATCGGCCAATGGATTGCGCGTCACCGCTTGCAGCACCGCACCGATCAGCGCCAGGCCGGCGCCCACCAGCGCGCCGAGCAACATGCGCGGCACGCGGATCAGCCAGACGATGTGTTCCTGGCCGGCCGTCCAGTTCTGCTCGCCAACACCGAACGCATTGTGCAGCAGAATCCGCCACACCACGTCCACCGGCACCCGCGCCGGGCCAAAACCCAGCGACACCACACACGACATCAGCAACAGCACGCCGAGGCCGATCAGCAACAAGGCATAGCGACGGTCGATCATTCGCCGTGGAAACCCTTGGCCAGGGTTTCGACCGCCAGCACGTTGTCGATCCCCGGGGTGGCCTGCACGTACGGAATGACGATGAAGCGCTGGTTCTTGATCGCGTCCACCGATTGCAGGGCCTGGTTGTTCAGCAAAAACTGCTCCTTCTGTTCAGCGGTGACTTCGCCGTAATCGACGATCACGATCACCTGCGGATTACGCTCGACCACGTTTTCCCAGTTGACCCGGGTCCAGCTCGCCTCGACGTCGTCGAGAATGTTGCGCCCGCCGGCCGCGTCAATCAGCGCCTGGGGCATGCCCAGGCGCCCGGAGGTCATGGCCCGGTCTTCACCGCTGTCGTAGAGAAATACCCGAGGCTTGTCCGCTGGCAGATCCTGGCGCACCTCGGCGACTTGCGCCTGCATCCGGGCGATCACGGCATTGGCGCGATCCTGCACGTCGAAGATTTTGCCGAGGTTGCGCAGGTCGTTGTAGGTGTCTTCCAGGCTCGCGGGTGGGCGCTTCATCACGAAGGCGCAGGACTCGGTGAGTTCGTAGACGTTGATCCCCAGCGGTTGTAGGGTTTGCGGCGTGAGGTCACCACCGACGCGCATGCCGTAGTCCCAACCGGCGAAGAAGAAATCGACGTTGGCGTTGAGCAGGGTTTCCACCGACGGGTACTTGGCTGCCAGCTCCGGCAAGCCATCGAGGATGGTCTGCATCTGGGGCGTCACCGATTTCCATCCGGTCACGCCGCTGTAGCCGGCCATCCTGGGTTTGAGACCGAGGGCGAGCATCATCTGGGTCATGTTGATGTCGTGGCTGACCGCGTGTTTCGGCGCTTGCTTGAAGGTCACTGCGCGGTTGCAGCTCTGGACAGTCAGCGGGTATTTCGTGGCCTCGGCGAAGGCATGGGCACTGCCCAGCAACAACGCGACGCAAAGCAGGGAACGCAAAGTCATGGTTGGGTTATCCAGGTGATTCGTGGGTAGCCGTGCAAGGGATGGTCATCGATCAGGGCGTCGACGCCGAACACGTTGTGCAAAAGGTGTGTGGTCAGGACTTCTTTGGGGGTGCCACTGGCCACGATGCGACCGTGATGGATCACGTACAGCCGATCGCAGAAGGCCGCCGCCAGATTGAGGTCGTGGATGCTCGCCAATGTGCCGATCTGCAGGCGTTTGACCAGTTGCAGCAGTTCCAGTTGATAGCGCGGGTCGAGGTGGTTGGTCGGCTCATCGAGGATCAGCAATTGCGGTTGCTGGGCCAGGGCGCGGGCGAGGATCACCCTCTGCTTTTCACCGCCGGACAGGGTGGCGAAGGCGTGGTCTTCGAAGCCTTTGAGGCCGACTGATTCCAGGGCGTGGGCCGCGAGGTTGCGGTCGTGCACGGTGTCGCCGTCGAACAGTCCTTTGTGCGGCGTGCGGCCCATGGCGACCACTTCATCGACGGTCAGGCCGAAGGCGTCGGGAAATTCCTGCAACACCACGGCGATGCGTTGCGCACACCAGCGTGAGGACTGCTTCCAGACGTTGTGATGGTCGAGTTTTATCTCGCCATGTTCCGGTTTGCTGAAGCGATAAGCACACCGCAGCAGGCTGGTTTTACCGCTGCCGTTGGGGCCGATCAACCCGACGAACTCACCGGCAGCCACGTGCAAGGAGGCGTCACGCAGCTGGAACTGGTGATGGCAGTGGCCGTGGCCCAGGGGTGTCCAGGCGAGGTTGGTGATGTTCAGCGAAGTCATTTCATTCCTGATGATCGTTCAAGCCAGCACACAACCTGTGGCGAGGGAGCTTGCTCCCGCTCGGCTGCGCAGCAGTCGTAAAGCCCGACAACGCGGTATACCCGGAGAAACCGCGGCGTCAGGTTTGGGGTCGCTGCGCAACCCAGCGGGAGCAAGCTCCCTCGCCACAAAAACTTGGCAGTTTGCCAAGGATTCAATGCTGGCCCGCATTGTATTGGCTTTACGCGTACGCGTATCTCGCCTGTTTCATGATGAAGGTGAGGTGGATTCAATTTGCCGGCCCAGGCGCGACAGCAGCCCCCAATCCAATAGCCACACGACAACCAGCGAAGCCCCCACCAACGGAAACATCACCGCCAGGGCGAACATGATGACCATTGCGGTTTTCCATTTCGGCAGGTCGTGACGCAAGGGTGGCACACCGAACTTGCCCTGTGGCCGACGCTTCCACCAGATCACCACGCCGCTGACGGCGCTGAGCAAAATCATCAGGCAGATCAGCAGCACGATGATCTGATTGAACGGGCCGAACATCTTGCCTTCGTGCAGCATCACGCCGACCTCCGTGGCGCGGGCGACGTTGCTGTAATGCTGCCAGCGCACGTCGGCGAGGACGTCGCCGGTGTACTGGTCAACGTGCAGGGTGGCATCGTTGCGCGGGTCGTCGGCGAACACCGCGATGGTGAACACACCGGTCGCGGTGGTCGGGAAGGTGATGCTGTAGCCGGGCTCGACCTTGCGCTGCACGGCGATGTTTTGCACGTCTTGCAGGCTGATGGTCGGTGCCGCCGGGCCGGCCTGGGTACTGGCGTGAGCCATGTGTTCGGCATGGTCGCCGGACATCGGCATCGGCGTGTTTTCCATGGCCCATGGCACGGTCTGGCGTGTGGCGCTGTTGAGGCTGCGGGCCTCGACGTCGGACTTGGGCACGTTATTCCACATGGCGACCGGAAAGCGGTTCCAGAGGTCGGCGTATTGCTTGCCCCAGAAGCCGGTCCAGGTCATGCCGCTGAGTAGCATCACCAGCAAAAGCGCCGCCCCCCATAAGCCAGTCACTGCGTGCAGATCACGCCACAGCACGCGGCCGCGACTGTTCAAACGGGGCCAGAGAATGCCGGCGCGCTGGCCACGCGGCCACCACAAAAATACCCCGGAGACCACCAACACCACACCCCAACCGGCGGCCAGCTCCACCAGCCGATCACCGACGGTGCCGATCATCAACTCGCCGTGAATCGAGCGTGCGAGCGCCTGCAGATTGTTCTTCGCATCCTGCTCGCCGAGGATGTCGCCGTGGTACGGATCGATGAACACGTTCAGTTCATGACCTTCATTGATCACCACGAATTGCGCGCTGCGTTCAGCGTTGACCGGCGGCAGGTATTGTTTGATCCGGGCCTGTGGATACGCCTCTTTCACCCGTTTGAGCAGGTCGTCGGCGGCCACGGTGTGATGACCGGCCGGGATGTTCATCAGGCTGCCGTACATCAATGGATCGAGTTGCGGTTTGAACAGGTAGACGATGCCGGTCAGGGCCAGCATCACCATGAACGGCGCGACGAACAGGCCGGCATAGAAATGCCAACGCCAGGCCAGGTTGTAGAAATTCGGTTTGGGCTGTTTCACTTCGAGTGCTCCGCTAGGCTTGGATCTTTTGTCATTGTCTGGTGACTGCTGCGCAGTCGTTCGCGGGCAAGCCTCGCTCCTACAGGTTCAGGTTGTTCGCAATAACCACATCCGACACAAACCCTGTAGGAGCGAGGCTTGCCCGCGATGCTCTTAGAAGCTCATGTCGACCTTGGTCCAGAGCGTGCGCCCCGGTTCGTTGATGGCTTGCGGATCATTGGCCGGGAAGCCGAAACCGGCGTTACCGGCCAGGTTCAGGTGTTCGGCGTAGGCCTTGCCGAACAAGTTGTCGACGCCGCTGCTGACCTTCCAGTTCTTGTTGATCCGGTACGCGCCGTTGAGCGAGAACACGCCGAACCCCGAGCTTTTGTCGAAGTCTTTGCCGACCACGTTGCCCTTGTTCCGGTCGATGCGGTTTTGCGCCGCGACCACCCGCCACAAGGCGCCGGCGCTCCAGTTGTCTTCGCTGTAGGTCAGGCCGAAACGTGCATCCAGCGGTGGCATTTGCGGCAGGGCAGTGCCGTCGCTGCTGTTCTTGCCCCAGGCATAGGCCAGGGTCGCATCGGCTTTCCAGTTGGCCGTCAGTTTGTAGGCTGCACCGAGTTCGCCGCCCATGATTCGCGCGTCGATGTTCTCGGCTTGCGAGGTCATGCCCATCATTCCCGGCGTGTAGTTGAGCAGGATGTAGTCACGCACCTGCCCGACATATCCCGAGGCCCAGGCTTCGAGGTCGGCGGTCTTGTATTGCAGGCCGAAGTCGAGCTGGGTGGTTTTCTCCGGCTTGATCGCGTCGAACGCATTCACCGAACCGGCAGGGCCGGACTTGGGTGAAAACAGCTCCCAGTAATCCGGGAAACGCTGGGCATGGCCGAGGCCCGCATACAGCGTGGTCGGGCTGTCGGCCAGGTCATGCTCGTAACGCACGAAACCGCTGGGCAGGGTGTCGGCGCGGGTGTCGTCGGCGGTCGGGTTGGGGCGGGCCATCATCCCGGAGCCGATGGTCTGCCGATAATCCTTGGCCGAAGCACGGTCCAGTCGTGCGCCGGTGATCAGCCGATCACGGTCGGCGGCGTACCAGGTCAGTTCGCTGAACACGCCGTAGTTGTGGAAGTCGGCGTCCTTGTTGCGCGGCACATCCTTGTAGGCGTCGACGCCCATGGCGCTGCGTTGGCGGTGTTCGTTGGTCTGCGCATCCAGGCCACTGATCAATTGCACATCGGCCCAGCGCCAGGTGGCTTTGATCCGCGCGCCGAGAGTCCGGCGGTCGACGTTGGAAGCCATCGGGCCGGCCATCATCCCGGTGCCGGACGGCGTGCGCAGGGTGTAGTTGTCCATCACGTGGTCGGCGTAGTTGTAGTAGACCTGCGCCTCGACCTTATCCAGCACTTCACCGATGTTCGACTGCTCGAAGCGCAGGCCCAGGCTTTCGCGCAAGAACTGCGAACCGTCCATGCCACGCCCGGCGTAACGGGCTTCGCCGTCGCCCTTGCCGGCAGTCAATTCCAGCAGGGTGTCGGCGTTCGGCGTCCAGCCCAGCGCTATATCACCGTTCCATTTGTCGTAGCGCGAGGGCACGGTGTCGTTGTTGCCGTCCTTGTAGTCATCGGAGTGCGCGGTGTTGCCGATCACGCGCACGTAACCCAGCGGCCCGCCAGCGGCGGCGTCCACCACTTTGTCGAAGCGGCCGTTGGAGCCGGCCAATACGCTGGCATTCACCCGGGTGCCGAGTTCGCCGAAGCTTTCCGGCTCCCGGTCGAACAGGATGGTGCCGGCCGATGCGCCGGGGCCCCAGAGCACGGTTTGCGGGCCTTTGATCACGGTGAGTTTGTCGTAGGTTTCCGGTGAGATGTACGAGGTCGGCGCGTCCATCCGGCCGGGGCAGGCGCCGAGCATCATGCTGCCGTTGGTGAGGATATTCAGGCGCGAGCCGAACATGCCGCGCAGCACCGGGTCGCCGTTGGTGCCGCCGTTGCGCACCAGCGCGAAGCCGGGGATGGTCTTCAGATAATCACCACCGTCGCTGGCCGGCACCGGTTGGCGCGGCTCCTTGGGGTTGGTGACGACGGTCAGCGGCGAGCTCGGCGCGATGGCGGTGATCACCGTCGGGCTCAGTTCTTCGGTGTGGCCGGCGTGTTCATCGGCCAGCACCATTGGCGTCAGCAACAAGCCGCAAAGAGCGGCGGTGGCGTGCCTGAAGCGAACGCGGGATGGATTCAGGGCAAAAAAAGCCTGGGCAGCGCCCAAACGTGTGTCAGCAGAAAACCTGGACATGAAAATTTCCATCGAACAGTCGTAAACGACACGGCCGGCAGCCGACGCAAATTCCTGTAGGAGCGAGCTTTTGTGGCGAGGGAGCTTGCTCCCGCTGGGCTGCGCAGCGGCCCCTTTTGTGAGTGCTGCGCACTCAGGCGGGAGCAAGCTCCCTCGCCACAAAAAAATCGCCCCCACAGGTTGCTTGGGTTGACTTGCGGACCGTGTGGGATCGGAGGTGGGTGTTTACGCGACGATGGGCGGGGCGCGGGTGCGGGCGCCGGGGAAGAAGGTTTGCCGGGCGTGGCCCAGGCGGGTGGCGGGTATGGTGAAGGTGGTGGCGGACGGGGTGTCGAACGCGGTGAATGAAGTGCCACCGGTGAGTGCCGGGCAATTGAACAGCAGGCTGCAATAGCCGCATTTTTCCCACAGCGCGTGATGCTCGGCTGTCGGCCGGCAGTGTTCGGCAGCCGGTTGTGCGTCGTGGTCGGCGTGCTCCATCGCCGACATGTCCGAGCCCATGTCCATCGACATGTTCATGGACATGCCTATCGCCATGCTCGAAGCAGCCGCGCGCGAATCCATCGGCATCGACTGAGAAATCAGCGGGCCGATAAAGATCATCAGCATGGCGAACAGGCTGATCCAGCTGCCGCGGGTCAGGCTCATTGACTGACGGCGGCGCACGGATGGCCTGGCGCTATGCAGGCGCATAGGCGTTTTCAACGGGGGCGATTACTGGGCGTGCATGTGCGCTTGCATGCTGTCCGGCGCCTTTTTCTGCACCGAGACCTCGACCGTTACATCACCGGACTTCTCAAAGTGCAGGGTCAGCGGAAAGTGCTTGCCGTCGCTCAACAGGCTGCGGTCTCTGAGCTCCAGCAGCATCACGTGGTACGCCATCGGCGCGAAGGTGACTTCGCCGCCAGCCGGGATTTCGACGTCGGGCACTTGCTGCATTTTCATCAGATCGTTTTGCATCACATGTTCGTGCAATTCGGCCTTGCCGGATATCGGCGAGCCGACGCTGAGCAGCCGATCAGCGGTTTTGCCGCTGTTGTGAATCACGAAATACGCCGCGACGGTGGGCGCGTTGGGCGGCAACTCCTGCGACCACGGATGGGCGATCTCAAGTTCGCCAACCTTGTATTCGTGGGCATTGGCAAAACAGGCAGGCAGCAGCAACACAGCCAGGACGATGAGTTTGTTCAACATGGCAGTTCTCCAGAACGATTCAAAACGCAGGTCAATTGCGAGAAGGAATCACACCAGAGGGGACGCGCGGGGGTTGAGACTCGGCCATTGCTGGCGCGGTGTCGGTGTGTCGAGCGTGGCCGGCGGCACGCTTCGATTGGCCTCGAATCGCGCGTAATACAACTGCGGCGTATGCCCCGGCAACGCCACCAACGGCGCGGAGCCCGAGCAACACCAGCAATGCTGCATGTTGGAATGATCGTCGTTCTGCGGGGCTTTCTGCTCGATGTCGCCCAGGGAAATCGCCACCAGCTTCGTGCCGCTGGAAGAGCAGAAACTGCCCCACAGCAACTGTTCGGCCGGCGATTTCGCCGTTTGCGCCATCGCTCCGGACATCGGCATGGCGAGCATGTTGAACAGCACTGCAAAGCAGGCGATCCAGGCAAATGCGAGCCGTTGTCGGGACATGGGACAGATCCGTTTGAGTGGGCGATCAGGCGCGGCTATTTAGCCTGATCAGGGGCGATAAGTAAAAAGACCGCGTGCGGTGTGGTGTCGCAGCGAGTCAGTCAGCATATCGAGCAGCCGGCGTGCAAGCTCAGCCTCGCCGTTTTGAAAGAGTGTAGCGACTTCGACTCTTAATGCCTGAGCGAATTGAGGGTCACTTTGGATTCTTGCCCGGATTGTGTGTTTGACATCTCTGAGCGCTACACGATTGAAGCTTCCATCGCCCGGGTCTTCCTCTTCGCAGGCCTTGATGTAGTGCCACATATCGGCAGACGTCAGGAGAAACTCAGTGATATCGAAGCGAGTGAATTTTTCAGTCATCCGCCATTTCCCGTTACATGGGTGGGGCTTGAAATATGGGGGTTGGGTTGTGAGCCCACAAGTCAGTCGATTTGGATGATGTTGTGCGTTAGGTCCGATGGATATGTAGGGGATTGCGCATTTTATGTAGCAGCTGCCGAAGGCTGCGTTCGGCTGCGTAGCGGTCGTGATCCCATGCGCCGCAGTCAACCTGGCAGACCGTGGTGTTTGATTTTACGACTGCTGCGCAGCCGAACGCAGGCTTCGCCAGCTGCTACCAGTTTTGTGTGAGGGCCGTTAAAACCTCAGTCACCGCCCCAAACTCCCGCTCAACCCCCGGCAACACCGGCCGCTTCAACACCAGCACCGGCACTCCACGTTCCCGCGCCACTTCCAGCTTCGGCTCGGTGGCGGTGCTGCCACTGTTCTTGCTGATCAGCACATCGATCTGCCGCCGCTCGAACAGCGCGCGTTCATCCTCGATCAGAAACGGCCCACGGGCGCCGATCACTTCGCAGCGCGCGTTGCCCGGATAAACGTCCAGTGCACGCAACGTCCAGAATTGCTCCGACGGGATTTCGTGCAGGTGCTGCAATGGCTCGCGACCGAGGGTGAACAGCGGTCGGCGAAAGGGTTTCAGCGCTTCGATCAGCTCGCCCCAGTCGCTGACTTCGCGCCAGTCATCTGCGGCTTGTGGCTGCCAGGCCGGACGGCGCAAGGCCCAACAGGCAATGCCGCTCAACTTCGCGGCGGTGGCGGCGTTGTGGCTGATGCGGGCCGCGTAGGGGTGGGTCGCATCCAGCAGCAGGTCAATGCCTTCGTCACGAATGAACTGCGCCAGACCTTCGGCGCCGCCATAGCCGCCAACGCGGACCTGACAGTTCAGATCCGTCGGCACACGACCGACGCCAGCCAGGCTGTAGATTTGCTCCGGCCCCAGGGTTCGGGCGATGGCCAATGCCTCAGTGACACCGCCGAGCAACAACACGCGCTTCATTGAAAAACTCCCGCATGGCCGACAATCCCGCCCTGGCGATCGATGGCGAACACTTCGACCTGAACCTGCGCCGGCACCACGCTGCGGGCAAAGTCGAGGGCGTGCTGGCACACTGCGTCGCCAAGGGCGATCCCGGCGGCGCTGGCCATGGCCAAGGCTTGCTGACTGGTATTGGCGTCGCGGATCGCCTGTTGCAACGCCGCATCGGCACCGACCGCCGCGGCCCATTCGGCCAGTTGCGGCAGGTCGATGCTTGAATGCCGACTGTGCAAATCCATGTGCCCGGCCGCCAGTTTGCTGATCTTGCCGAAGCCGCCGCACAGGCTGAGTTTTTCCACAGGTACTTTACGCAAGTGCTTGAGCACCGCGCCGACGAAGTCGCCCATTTCGATCAGGGCGATTTCCGGCAAGTCGTAGACCCGGCGCATGGTGTCTTCGCTGGCGTTGCCAGTGCACGCGGCGATGTGCAGGTAACCGTTGGTTTTGGCGACGTCGATGCCCTGGTGGATCGAGGCAATGTAGGCGGCGCAGGAGAATGGCCGGACGATGCCGCTGGTGCCGAGGATCGACAAGCCGCCGAGAATGCCCAGCCGCGGGTTCATGGTCTTCAGCGCCAGGGCTTCGCCGTCCTCGACGTTTACCGTGACCTCGAAGCCGCCCTGGTAATTCAGTTCCTCGGCCAGCAACGTCAGGTGATCAGTGATCATCTTGCGCGGCACCGGGTTGATCGCCGGTTCGCCGACGTTCAGCACCAGCCCGGGCCGGGTGACGGTGCCGACGCCACGGCCGGCGCTGAAGCGGATACCCGGTTCGCTGTGCAAGCGCACCTGGGAAAACAGCAGGGCGCCGTGGGTCACGTCGGGGTCGTCGCCGGCGTCCTTGATCGTTCCGGCTTCGGCGCCGTCGTCCGTCAGTCGACAGAATTCCAGGCGCATTTGCACCCGTTTGCCTTTGGGCAGAATGATCTCGACGGCGTCCGCTTCCACGCCGCCGAGCAGCAGGCGGGCGGCCGCGAGGCTGGTGGCGGTGGCGCAGCTGCCGGTGGTCAGGCCGCTGCGCAGCGGGGCGGGTTGTTCGGCGGTTTCGTCACGCATCGAGGGGTTTCGTCACGTCCAGCAAGGTAATCGGCAGCGCCTGACGCCAGGTATCGAACTCGCCCAACGGTTGCGCCTGGGCGACGTGAATGCGGGTCAGCTCACCGCCATGCCGTTCACGCCAGGCCATCAAGGTCACTTCGCTTTGCAGTGTCACAGCGTTGGCGATCAACCGGCCGCCGGGTTTGAGTTGCGCCCAGCAAGTATCGAGCACGCCCTCACGAGTGACGCCACCGCCGATGAAAATCGCGTCCGGGCGTTCGAGTCCGCTCAGGGCTTGCGGCGCACTGCCGCGAATCAATTGCAGGCCGGGAACGCCCAGGGCATCGCGGTTGTGTTCAATCAACGCTTGCCGTCCCTCATCCGCTTCGATGGCCAGCGCCCGGCAACTCGGGTGAGCGCGCATCCATTCGATGCCGATCGAGCCGCTGCCGGCGCCGACGTCCCACAGCAGTTCGCCGGGGATCGGGGCGAGGCGAGAAAGGGTGATGGCGCGCACGTCGCGTTTAGTCAGTTGGCCGTCGTGCTGGAAGGCCGAATCCGGCAGGCCGGCCAGGCGCGACAGGCGCGGTGTGTTGGGTTCAGCGATGCATTCGATGGCGATCAGGTTCAGATCGGCGATCGCCGGGTCGCTCCAGTCGTTGGCAGCGCCCTCGATGCGCCGTTCGGCTTCGCCGCCCAGATGTTCCAGCACGGTCAGGCGACTCGGCCCGAAACCGCGCTCACGCAGCAGCGCCGCAATAGCCGCTGGACTCTGGCCGTCGTTGCTCAGCACCAGCAAACGCACACCACTGAACAAATGAGCGTTGAGCGCGGCGACGGGACGGGCGACCACCGACAGCGTCACCACATCCTGCAACGGCCAGCCCAGGCGAGCGGCCGCCAGTGACACGGAGGATGGGGCGGGCAGGATCAGCATTTCTGCGCCGGGCAGTTGCCGCACCAGGCTGGCACCGACGCCAAAGAACATCGGGTCGCCGCTGGCCAGCACGCAAACCGGCTCGCCCCGCAGCGCCAATAGGGGTTCAAGGGAGAATGGACTGGGCCAGAGCTGGCGCTCGCCGCGAATGCACACGGGCAACAAATCCAGTTGCCGTTGGCCGCCGAATATCCGCGAAGCGCCCAGCAGGGCGCGACGGGCGTTCTTGCCCAGCCCCTTGAAGCCGTCTTCACCGATACCTACTACTGTCAGCCAGGGCGACATCTGCAGTCCTCAAAAAATGCCTCAAACGGGGTGTTCCGACGGGCAGGCTTTTCATGCCGTCGGACAAAGCAGGCATAATACCGCGCCTTCGCCCGCGAAGCGCCTTTCCCACACAGCCGGTCGCCCCTTTGAACGAACGCCCGATGTCTACCGCCTTACGCCCCTCGGCCTGCCCGGGGTTGCTGCGTATCGTCCCGGCGCTGGATGGCGGCATCTGCCGGATCAAATTGAACGGCGGCTCGATCAGCGCGGCCCAGGCTGAAGCGGTGGCCAGCGCGGCCGAACGGTTTGCCGGGGGCGTGATCGAGGCGACCAACCGGGCCAACCTGCAGATTCGCGGAATTGGCAGTGAGCAGACGGCTTTGATCGACAGCCTGCTCGCCGCAGGGTTGGGGCCGCGTACCGCGGCGGGCGACGATGTGCGCAATCTGATGCTCAGCCCGTCTGCCGGGGTTGACCGGCGCATGCTCTTCGACACGCATGCGCTGGCGGAGCAGATCCTCACGACGCTGCAAAGCCACGAACGTTTCCACGAACTCAGCGCCAAGTTTGCCGTGCAACTCGATGGCGGCGAGGCGTTGGCGATGCTCGAACACCCGCATGATCTGTGGTTGTCTGCTGCTGAGCGAAACGGCGAGCTGTTGCTGGCGTTCGGTCTGGCGGGTTGCCCTACGGACAGGCCCGCAGGCGCGGTGTCACTCGAGCAGGGGCACGCACTGGTGGTAGCGGTGCTGGAGTTGTTTCTCGACCTGGCGCGTCCGGATCAAACACGAATGCGTCATTTGCTGGCCGAGTATCCACTCGCAGAGTTTCTCGCTCGCCTGGCCGAGCGTGTGCCCTTGAAGTCGATTGCCGATTGGCAGCGTTCACTGAACCTGGACACTCTGCACATCGGCGCTCATCCGCAACGTGAAGCCGAACACGTCTATATCGGCGCCGTCCCCCCTTTGGGGCGGCTCGATCCCGTCATGCTCAGGGGCGTGGCGCAACTGGCGTGCGAATTCGGCGACGCGAGTCTGCGTTTCACTCCATGGCAAAGTCTGTTGCTGCCCAACGTTCGAAAAGAGCGGGCGCCTGAAGTGATTAGGCGTCTGGAGCAACTGGGCCTGCTATGTGACGCTGATCAGCCTGTGTCACGGTTGATCGCCTGCACCGGTTCCGCTGGCTGTGGCAAGGGCCTGGCCGATACCAAGAGCGACGCCATGCAATTGGCTGCGCTGTTGCAACGTCACGATCAAGCAGTGCATTTGTCCGGCTGCCAGCGTTCCTGCGCCGCGGCCCATGTGGCACCGATCACGCTGCTGGCTGTCGCCCCCGGTCACTACGACCTCTATCTTCGCGATGCAGGGCAGCCGGTTTTCGGCGCCCTGCACGCACACAACCTTACTATTGAAGCGGTCGCAGCCTTGCTCGACGCCCGCTCACGGAGCCCCCTTGATGCTTGATTACATCCGCGACGGTCAGGAGATCTATCGCAACTCCTTCGCGATCATTCGCGCCGAGGCCAACCTTGCGCGTATTCCGGCCGATCTGGAGAAACTCGCCGTGCGGGTGATCCACGCCTGCGGCATGGTCGAGGCCATCGACGGTCTGCAGTTTTCCGAAGGCGCCGGCAAGGCCGGGCGCGATGCGCTGGCCGCTGGCGCGCCGATTCTGTGCGACGCGCGGATGGTCAGCGAGGGCGTGACCCGCGCGCGTTTGCCGGCCAACAACCCGGTGATCTGCACCCTGCGCGACGACAGCGTGCCGGAGCTTGCCCGTGAGTTGGGCAATACCCGTTCCGCCGCCGCGCTGGAGCTGTGGCGCCCGCATCTGGAAGGCAGCGTGGTGGTGATCGGCAACGCACCGACCGCACTGTTTTATCTGTTGGAAATGCTCGATGCCGGCGCGCCGAAGCCGGCGCTGATCCTCGGCTTCCCGGTGGGCTTCGTCGGCGCCGCCGAATCCAAGGCGATGCTCGCGGCGGACAGCCGTGGTGTGCCTTTCGTCATCATGCAAGGTCGGCTCGGCGGTAGCGCCATGGCCGCCGCCGCCGTCAATGCCCTCGCCACGGAGATCGAATGATGCAGCAACCTGGACGTTTGATTGGCCTGGGCGTCGGCCCCGGTGATCCGGAACTGATTACCGTCAAAGCCTTGCGCCTGCTGCGCGAATCGCCGGTGGTGGCGTACTTCGTCGCCAAGGGCAAGAAGGGCAATGCGTTCGGCATCATCGAAGCGCATCTGCAAGATCCACAAACCCTGCTGCCGCTGGTTTATCCGGTGACCACCGAAGCGCTGCCGGCGCCGTTGTCGTATGAACAAGTGATCAGCGATTTCTACGATACGGCCGCTGAACAACTTGCCGCGCATCTGGACGCCGGCCGTGATGTGGCGGTGATCTGCGAAGGCGATCCGTTCTTCTACGGCTCCTACATGTACCTGCACGATCGACTGGCCGAGCGTTACGAAGCCGAAGTCGTGCCGGGTGTCTGCTCGATGCTCGGCGGTGCCTCGGTACTGGGCGCGCCGCTGGTGTATCGCAATCAGAGCCTGTCGGTGTTGTCCGGCGTGCTGCCCCACGAAGACCTCAAGCGTCGCCTGGCCGATGCCGATGCGGCAGTGATCATGAAACTGGGGCGTAACTTTCCCAAGGTCCGTCAGGTGCTCGAAGAACTCGGTCTGGCAGAGCGTGCGCTGTATGTGGAGCGCGCGACCATGGCCAACCAGAAAATCGTGCCGCTGGATCAGGTCGAGCCGATGTCCTCGCCGTATTTCTCGCTGATCATCGTTCCCGGCGAGCGGTGGCAAGGCTGATGACTCATTCCACGCCCGCAATCGTCATTCTCGGTCAAGGCAGTCTGGCCACTGCCCGCCGCATTCAACAGGTGTATCCGGCTGCGTTGATCCACGGCCTGGCCGGACGGGTCGAGGGTGCCGACCGCACTTATCCCGAATTCGGCGCGACCCTGCGCGAGCTGTATCAGCAGGACACGCCGATCATTGCCCTGTGCGCGGCGGGGATCGTCATTCGCACCCTGGCCGCGCTGTTGCTGGAAAAGGGCGCCGAACCGCCGGTGCTGGCCGTGGCCGAAGACGGCAGCGCGGTGGTGCCCTTGCTCGGTGGCCTCGGTGGAGTGAACGTCATGGCGCGCGAGATCGCTAGCGGGTTGCAGGTCGCTGCGGCGATCACCACCAGCGGCGAACTGCGCTTTGGCACCTGCCTGCTCAATCCGCCAAGCGGTTACGCCCTTGGCGATCTGGAACTGGGCAAGCGTTTTGTCTCTGATTTGCTCGCCGGGCACAGCGTGCGCATCGAAGGCGCGGCGCCGTGGCTGGAGCAGGCGCAGTTGGTGGAAGATCCGCTGGCGCAGCGTTCGATCCATGTCGGCAGCGACGCCCGTGAGGCGAGTGCCAATGAGCTGGTGATTTATCCGCGCAGTGTTGCGGTGGCGATTGGCGCCGCCGCAGATTTGCCGAGCACTGTTCGCGCGGCGTTACAGCAGGCGAACGTCGCGGTGCAGGCGCTGGCCTGCCTGGTAGCGGCTGACACTGAAATGGCCAGCCCGGTGTTGCATGCAGCGGCCGTTGCGCTGGGTGTGCCGCTGCGTTTTGTCGCACCGGCGAGCGACATCGGCGCGTTGGCCCGTAGCGCGGTGCCCGAGGCGACGATCATCGCAACGACAAACAATGTGGCTGTGGCCGTGACCGAACAGCCACTGGACCTCACGCAAGTCGGCCGCCCACGCGGGCGTCTGGCCGTGATCGGCCTCGGCCCGGGCGCCGCCGAACTGATGGTTCCGGCCGTCAAGGCCGAATTGGCCCGGGCCACCGATGTGCTCGGCTACGAAACCTACGTGCGCATGGCCGGTCCCTTCCGCGCGGATCAGGTGCTGCATTGCACCGACAACCGCGAAGAAATGCAGCGTGCCCGTCACGCCTTCGAACTGGCGGCCCGGGGCCGTTCGGTGATCGTGGTGTCCTCAGGCGACCCGGGCGTGTTCGCGATGGCGGCGGCGGTGCTTGAAGCCTTGCACGAGTCGAGTGACCCGGCCTGGCACACTGTCGAGCTGGAGATCCTGCCGGGCGTCTCCGCGTCGCTCGCCACCGCTGCCCAGTCTGGTGCGCCGCTGGGGCATGACTTCTGCGTGATGTCCCTGTCGGACAATCTCAAGCCGTGGTCGATCATCGAAAAGCGTCTGGACCTGGCCGCCGAAGCGGACCTGGCCCTGGCGTTCTATAACCCGATCTCACGTTCACGGCCATGGCAGCTGGGGCGTGCGCTGGAGATCGTCGCGCAGCATCGCAAACCTGAAACGCCGGTGGTGCTGGGGCGGGATATCGGCCGACCGGGACAGACCTTACGCACGACCACCTTGGGGGCGTTGACCCCGGATCAAGTGGACATGCGCACCATGGTGCTCGTCGGCTCTTCCACTACCTGCGCATTCCCTCGCGCGGAGGGCGGCGATTGGGTGTATACGCCACGCTGGTACGGTGAAAAACCGGCGTCCTGATAGCCAGCGGCCCTTCGGGGCCGCGGTCTTTTCCGTCACTTCACAGCACTGGAATCCCAGTGGTCGGGTTGGTTTTTTCCACGTTCGAACGTGTCGTCCTTTTCAGCGGCTGTCATGGGATTTGGCGCGGTTGCCTGTGGTCTTTTTTCTGTCGCTAATGTCTTGTTTTATTTATTCGGAAATATTAAATATTTTGCATTGTTGAGTGTGTGACAGGTTTGTTTGAAGTGGTAGTAGTTTAATGTTTGCTCGTGGTGTGTTAAGTAACTTTTGGTGTCGTTAGAGTGTGTTGTTAAGTTTTTTTGTTTCTGCTTTATTGAAATTAATTGAATTTCTTCCTGTTTGAGCTTGCCTGTTTCAAGGCGTAGTTTTCAACTTCCAGGCCAAGATTTTAGATGCCCTGTTGTTTGAGTGTCTGTGCTTATTGGCTGGCCTATTCGTTGATAATTAAACCGAAACAGTAAACGGGATACGCATGCACGATATTGAGCGCCGAAACAAGGATGGTTATGTTGATTTTGTCAGTCTTTTCAAACTGGCGGATCTTGAGCGCGGATTGTCGTCGCATAAAGACAGTCCACACTACGAGGAACTATTGCGTTATTACTTTGCCTGTGTGGGGCTGCTGGAGTCGCCAAGACTGCTCGAACCGTTAGGGTTATTCAAACACACGCTGACACTGTTGCTGGGCAACAAGCGAGTCAAACGCAATCTTGATTCGCAGACGCCGGGCAATGCTGACGACACCGCGATGCAACTATCGCAGATACATGACGAAGTCGAACGGTATGAGTCGCGTCTTCGGTTCAGTGTGGAGCAGATGAACACAGTGGCGACGGAAGTTCCCAAGGTGTTGCATTTTGTCTGGCTCGGTGGCGGTCTCGGCGCCATTCAGCGCGATTACCTCAACCTATGGAAACAAGTATTGGCCGAGCATGGCTACACCCTCAATCTCTGGTATGACAGTGATGCGCTGCTGGCATATCAAACCAACAAACTGATTGTTGACGCCGCCAAGGCGCATGCCCTGACGCAGGTCGCAGACAAAAGTATCTCCGAAGATGAACTGGCAACCCTGTACGAGGAGCGCGCTATTGTTCTGAAGCAACAGATGTACGCACACATCAATGCGGCAGTGGCAAACGGTGAATCAGCCGATGAGGCACGGATGGATTTGCTGACTCGGGCCTACGGCCAGGATGCGGCGAAGCTGCAAGCGTTGAAGGAAAGCAATCACCGCAGTGTGCAGGACATGAACGGTTTCCAATTGCGCGATCTTGATGCGGCCGAGGTGCCGTTGCAATTACAGGGCATCTACGAACAGGAAATGCGATTACGCGGCAATCTGGCGGCGGCGTCCGATGTGGTGCGTGTTGAAGTTCTGTTTGGCGAAGGTGGCATCTATGCCGATGTGGATAACCTGCCGCCGTTATCGAGAACGCTGGGCGGAGTCGATATCCACGGTTTGGGTTCCGATGCGCATTTGGGGATTTTGCAGTTATTGCTCAATGACAATCCTGAATGGATGCCTGGGCGTCGGGCATCCTCCAGTTACATCGAGACGATTCCCCCTGAGCATTTGCCGGCACTGGAGGCTTTTGTAAAAAGCCGGCCGGGCCTGAGTGAGGTATTTCAGCCACCGGCAGATCGGTTGGCCCGACCCTTTATGCTGCGAGCGGCGTCGGAAGGCAGTTCGATAACGAATGCATTTCTGATGGCGCATCCCCGCTCGACGATTCTGCAAACCGTGCTCGAGCGTTTCCGGTTCAACTATGAGGTGATTGAGGCTTCGAACCGGTTGGCCGCCCGACGAGGCGTTGCTTTGAGCGATGTTGATGCCATGGCACCGCTGGTGCAGGAAGTGGTGGAAGGAACGTATGGGCCGCTGATTGAGCTGTCGATGGAAGAGGAAATATTTGCAGGGTTTCTGATCGATGCCATTGCGACCTACTTTCGCGACGGCATTCGGCTTCAGAGCGAAGGGACTATCTACCTGACCGGCCCTGGAGCCGTGCGTGATGGCATGGCCGATTACGCAAGAGCCCACTTTACCCCCTCGGTGGCTGAGGCCGTGCGCAAGGAGGCCGCCATTGCGCGCTACACGTCGGTCAACCGCGCCACCGAAGAAGAACTGGACCATTCCTGGAAGGACAATGAAACCGACCCTGATAAATGGGTCAGTAATGAGCAGAAACGCTGGCAGGAAGGCCAATACAAGACCCGTTACAGCGGCGATATCGCGCAATTGCTCAAAGGCCCGACGATTGAGTTCGAGCAGGGCTGGCCGGTGATCGAAGAGCGGCCGGTGCTGCTGACCCACGTGCTGGAGCGTTTGGTCGAAGGGCTGGGCGAGCCGTTCATGGCGGCGATGAGTCGGGGACACACTGGCGCTATCCGCTTCGAAGATCCACTGCCGCTGAGTTTTGATGATCGCCAGGCCATTCGTAATCAGCCCCTCGAATCGCAAGCCCCTGCTTTCCTGAACGATGGGAAAAGCCACAACCCGGGTGTCGATGAAGTGCTGAGCGACATCGCCAATGGCACCCGTCACTTCGTCGAGACGACCCCCTTGCAGAGGCTGTCGCTGGGGGTGTTGTTGGGGATGGACTCACTGCATAACCAACGCTTTGTGGAGTTCACCGGTGAGCTGGACAATCTGGCCAACAGCATGGTCGGGCAGGGCGCTTCAGGCCGTTACGCCGTCATTGAGCGGCAACTGTACAAGCGCGAGGCACCGGGATTCATCGCCAGTCTGAACAGTGATTCAGAACCGGCGCCGAGGGCGGCCGGCAGCGCACTTGAACTGAAAAAGGCTGCATTGACACAGGCGCGGACGGCGGGCCAGTGGGGGCGCCATGTGGCGCAAATCCAGCAAGTGGCGACCCTTGAACATCGCATGCAGATCGTCGAGAAGGTGGGGCAGATACTCGACGAGATCGAAGCCAGCAGCATCAAACTGGTTCCCCAGGATCTGCTGCTGCGCAGCGGTGGCGAGGCGGTTGGTGGTCGGTGCTACCCGTTGACCCTGGTGATGAGCGCGGCACTGCTGCAGGACGACATGGCCTCCCGGCAGTTGCGTGAACGTTTCTATCTGTCCGCCATCGATCCCGAGCAAGCTGATTCGGCAACCTTCCTTCAAGCGCTGGAAGAGCTGCGGGATGTGCAATTGAACGATGTAGGGGCACCGCTTGACCGCGCGGACCTGGATCAGGTCACTGCCGCTCTCGAGCAACATGAAGGCAGCCGCGCGCTGATGCTTAACTCCGACAATCATTCGATGCTGGTGGCCAAGACCGTAGAGGGCGATCACACCACTTATCATTTTTACGACCCCAACTTCGCGTTGTTCGAATTCGAGCAACCGGCCATGTTCAAGCGGGCGCTGGAATACTTTTTTCTGAAGCAAGGCATGGCACGGCATTACGCGGCCTATGGTTCGCAAGCCCGGCCGGAGTTTGACCTGATTGACCTGCATGGGGGAAAGGTGTCTGACTTGAAGCTGTCTGCCGGATTTGCCGTGGAGCAGCTACTGAAGTCCGAACCGTTGCCGGGAGCACCGCTGCGTCCGATTCGCCAGCGCCTGAACAGTGCCCGTGGGCAATCGCTGGTCAACAATTGGCATCTGGGCAGCAGTTTGCTGGAGCTCGATAGCCACTGGTGGGGACAGCAGATCGCACACGCCAGCGTCGGTTTGCAGGAGTTGCATGCGTCGGTAACGCCGCTGGTGCCGTTGTTCGAAACGCTGGAAATTACGCCCGAGGGTAAATATCGGGTGAGTCTGATCAATCCGTCAGACCCGGAACACGAGGTTCAGGTGATCAGCGGCGATCACCGTCTGTTGCGGATCAAGAATTGGCTGTCGGAACAGTTTTCGACCCTGGCGCGTAAACCGGCCGGGACGGGCGGTGTCGTGGATCCGACCGAGATCGGCAGTGTTCACACCCTCAACGCAGGGTTCGCCATTCAGGCGTTGATGAACGCGTTGCGTGGCCGGGAAGGGGAGGGCCGGACATTGACCACCGCCGTGCGCCTGCACGCTTACGTCAACTATGCCCAGTTGGTGCATGGCACCGTCGTGGATGTGGTTGGCCTGGTGCAGTTGGTTCGCACCGCGTTGAGAGAAGAGAAAATCATCGCTCGTACTTGCGCTCCGGTCGTCGGCGAAGCTTTGGGGCATGCAGCCGGTGAAGGTGTCGGCGCCGTATTGGGGCTGGCCAACGTCGGCTTTGATATTTATCAGCTGTCGACGGCGCAAAACGAAGTCGAGAAGGCCCAGTTCGGTACTCAATTGACATTCGATACCGCCAGCCTGGCGCTCACGGCAGGCGGTATCGGTGCAGGACTGGCCGGCGCATCGACCGCCGCTGCGGTGCTCGGTGGCGCCGGGGTGATTCTTGGTGGCCTGGCCATTGGTGTTGCTGCACTGGCCCAAGGGTTTGCCAGCATCTTGCGAGACGCCGAGGAGGTCGGCAAGTTCTTCGACGACATGGATCGGGGTTATCGCTCGCATGGCTACCGGTTCGATCACACCGTTGGCGCCTGGGTCGTGCGGCCTTCGCTGATCGTCCAGCGCATAGATCTGGGTGCTGGCAAGTTGCTGCTCGACAGCCCGAAGCTGTTTCCACTGCACGACCACTTTGGAGTGCCGGGTTTCGATGTTGATTACACGCGGGCGATCAATATCCGCCAGGAATTGAACCTGCCCGGTCAAAAAGAATTTGCACCGCCCACAGGGCAAGCCATTGTGCTGCCATGCACACCGCAAACCTTTTACGGCTATGAGTACAAGGCGCTGCCGTTCGCCTCCGCATTTCACGACCCTGGTTTTGACACGGCCCGGCGCCTTGAAAAAAAGCAAGCGGATGGTCAGCGGCTATTTCTGTTTACGTTCTATTCCTTTCCGTCGCATTACATCCTCCACCGCCTGAATCCGGTGTATCGCGAAACAGTCATCGAGGTGCAACTGGATGCGGTGGATCGTTCACTGGTGGTCCCCGTTTTGCCGGATGCCTGGCACGGTAAGCTGTCGTATGAGCTGACAGGCGCGGGGGGGAGCTGTTCATTGATGCTCAATCCCGGTGCAAGTATCCGTCTTGTCTCTCCAAGCCTGAAGCAATGCCGCTGGGTGTTGCAGGCAAGCTGGGCGAGTGAAAGTGACATCCGCATCGAGCCTTACGGCGAACTGTACATCGGTACTGTCCATGTGAAAATTTCCGGCAAAGGTCGTCATGAGGTGCTGATCCAGGTGGCGGATAAACAGTTGTTCAGCGTTGACCCTGGCAAACGCCAATTGGACATTCTCCAGCAGACAGCGCCTGAAGGACTCGATGAACAGGCATTGCTGGCGCACTACAAAGGCCTCGCGCAGGAGCATCGACTGGTATTGCCGTACACGCAGATCCATCGTTACCTGATTCCGTACGAGGCGCCGGACGAGCCCCGTTACACCAATGCCTGGTATGACTGCGCTGAAGATCGTTTCCTGTATATCCGCAACGAGACCGTCCTTGAGGCCGACGAGGCGCAGCTGTCGATGGTGGTCGAGGGTTCTGCTTATTTCTACCAACCGGAGGGCCACCAGATCTGGCAAGTCGATGCCGCCACAGGCTTGCTCAAGAATCGCTATCGCTTACTGCTAGAGGACAGCAAAGGCTCCATTCGCAGTATCGAAGCGGATGCTCATGGTGTGATTCATGTCGTGCAGGAGTACGTCACGGGCAATCAGGCCGCCAGGCAGTACCGTTACCTGATTCATGAAGGTCGATTGCTGTTGAGTTCCGTGACTCACGATATGGCGCGGGAACTGCAGGCGTTGGTGTTTGCCAGCGAAACGCTGGCCGACTGGTCATCGGTGTTCGGCAAGTATGTGTCTTTCAATCCTGTTCCTGAGCGGGACGGCTTCACAACGGTCGACTGGCAGCCGGCGCCTTACGTTTCGATCTGTTGGAAGTTTGACCCGGATCGGCGAGACATGGCGTGGGTTCGCAGTCGCGATCAATTGCTCATTCATCCGCTGCCCCGACCTCAACACGCGCGTGGCTGGGCCGATTCGATCAAGCACCTGAACGATCTGATGCTGTTGCCGATGGCCGATGACAGCGACATATTCTTCATTTACGACCGACTCGCCCAGACCCTTTGCCGACTGCAACGGACCGTGACAGAGGGCAAGGGACAATGGGCCCACCAATGGGTGCAGCCCGCCGGGCTCAAGCAGGTCGTGGCCGTCGAGAGCGGCTATGTGGCACTCGATGAGGAGGGGCTGTTTTTCAACCTGACCGCGCAAGGCGAGGTGCAGCTGGGCGGCCTGAGCGAGCAGTGGCTCAACGGCCGCGCCCAGTGGTGGCAGGCGCTGGAGCCGATTGCCGAGCGTTACCCAGGCAAAAATATTGCCATTGTCGGCCTGCGCAATTTCGCCGATAACGGCAACGTGGGTGCCTGGTATGTGAGTAACCGCCTGGTGCTGTGCGATCCGGGACTCGACAAGGAAATTCGCCTGCTTGGCGTTACCCCGGACAATCAGGCGGTCTGGCTGTTCGATCTGTCCAGCGGTGAAATCTGGAATCAGACGTTCATCGATCCGCAGCAACTTGATCAGGCATTCGGCACGGGCTCGCGATTGTTACTGGGCGACAGGTTGCCGGCTCATCAACCAGAGTGGGCGGATTGGCGTTTTGCCGACGTGACCATCGAGGGCGCCGGCTTGCGTGGGACAACCGTTGACGGCGTACTGCTCGAACTCCGCCATCAAGAGGTGGAGATCATCACTGGCGTCAGCCACGACTGGGTGAGCGCCCATGGCGAACACTTGATCGAAAGTCTCCAGGCGTTACTGGAAACGACGGAACATGCCGAATTTGTATCTGTGGAGTCCGAACCCGGCAGCTTGCAGTGGTATGCCGTCCAAAGCGCCCGGTTGATCCGGATTACCGGTAAGGATCTGCCCGCAGATTATTCGCTGCTGGGCGCTCAAGGCCGGGTCAATGTGTTGCTGCATGAGGCCCGGGAAGGACGGGTGCGTGTGTATCCGGACAGGCGAAGCATCGGGCCGTTCGATTATGTCCAGCGCAACGCCGAAGTGCTGGTTGTCGAAGGAGAAAAGACCCTGGGTGATCTCCTGCCGCTGATTCCCGATGACGTCAATACGTTGATTCTGCGATTGGGGCAGGGTGCCGTGACTTATCGCCTGACGAAGGCTGTCTGGCTGAGGCTCGACTCAGTCATCGTCGACTGCCGGCACGCACTGGGTGAAGTGCCGGCCATTCCAGGCAAATTGATCTGGGCCTTCGATGATCCGCAAAGATTGCTGTTCGAGATTGTTCAGGAACATCTGGTCATCGTTGACCCGGACAGTGAGCACAGTCTGATCTTCCGTGATGTGTGTTCCGTCGACCCGGCATTGCGCGGTGATGTGTTCCTAGCGTTTGAAAAGCTGCAATCCCATCCGGTATCGATGTTCGTGGCGCGGTTGCGCGACAGGAAAGAAAAAAACGGCAGTGCAACGCTGCAGGAGTTGTTGGCGGAGCCGGCAGTCGCAGGATAAGCAGCGACTGGCGCCGGGTTCATGAAAAAAGGCCGCGAACGATTCCGTTCGCGGCCTTTGACATGATGGGGGCGGTGTGGCGATCACCACGCTCACGGGATGACGGAGTTGTTCGCCTATCAGGGCACCAGATAGCCTTTTACGCCGGTAAAGATGATCTGTGCTGCCAGCGCACAGACAAAAAGTCCCATCAAGCGACTGACGATTTGCAGGCCCTGATCGCCAAGAATCCGCTCGATACGGTTCGACAAGTAAAGCACCACCCCCACCGTGAAACTGGCCAGGGCAATGCTGAGGATCGCGGTGAGTTTGTCGTCCCAGTGCGGTTGGCTGACACCCATCACCAACAGCGCACCGATGGTGCCCGGGCCGACGGTCAGGGGGATGGTCAGCGGGACGATGGTCACGTCTTGCTGCACGTTGTCGGTTTGCACCACCGACTTACCCTGGGCCATGCCCAGCGCCGAGATGAATAGCACGCTGCCGGCGCCGATGCGAAATGCATCCACGGTAATGCCGAACACGTCAAATATCACCCTCCCGAACAGGTACAGCAAGACGCTGGAAACCAGTGTGGCAATTGCCACTTTCCAGGCCAGGCGACGTTGTTCCTTGCGCGAATAACCGCGGCTCAGACTGATGAAACAGGACAACACGAAGAACGGGCTGTAGAGCACCAGCATCTTCAGATAAACGCTGAATAACACGTGGAGCATAATGTCGGCTCGCGGCAGGAGATTGTTGGAGCGGAGTCTATCAGCCGGTTTAGAAAGTTGTCGGCGCGCGACGGGAGATTGCTCAGAACGTCGAAGCCGTACGATTCTGATGATCGCGCTGGGCAACCCAATGCTCGATCAGGTCGCGCAACTGCGACAGCTCGACCGGTTTGGCCATGTGCCCGTCCATGCCGGCCTGACGCGCGCGCTCTTTGTGCTCGGCGAGGATGTGCGCGGTCAACGCCACCACGGGGGTGCGAATCCGCTGGTTGCCGACTTCCCAGGCACGCAATTGCTGGGTGGCGGAGAAGCCGTCAAGGATTGGCATTTCGCAGTCCATCAGCACCAGGTCGTAACGCTGGGCCTTCATTGCCACCAAGGCTTCTTCGCCATTGCTGGCGGTATCCGGTTGCAGGTTGAGCTTGCCCAGCATGCCGCGGATGACCTTGGTCGAGATGCTGTTGTCTTCGGCCACCAGGATGCGGAAGTCGCTGGGCACCTTGACCGGAAGGGTAGGGCCGGTGGGCAGGTGCTGCGAGGTCGCCGGGCCGTTGTTGCGCTGGTTCAGTTCGTCCGCCAGGGTGGTCTTGAGGGTGTAGCCGGCCACTGGCTTGGCGAGGATGCGCTTGATCCCGGAGTTGCGCGCGATGATCTTGCTCGGCGCGTTGCTGATGCCGGTGAGCATGATCAGCAGAATGTCGTGGTTCAGGCTCGGGTCTTCCTTGATCTTGGCGGCCAGTTGCATGCCGGTCATACCGGGCATGTTCTGGTCCAGCAGGACCACGTCGAAATAATCGCGCAGGTGGGCCTTGGTGCGCAGCAGCGCCAGGGCCTCCTTGCCGGAGGGTACGGCGCTGACGTTCAGGCCCCAGGCGCTGCACTGCTGCACCAGCACCTTGCGACAGGTGTCGTTGTCGTCCACGACCAGTACGCGTGCGCCTTGCAACGGACTGTCCAGGTCCGAGGTCGGATGCTCGAGACGGTCCGGGTCCAGTGGCAGGGTCAGCCACAATGTGCTGCCTTGGTTGGCGCCGCTCTTGATGCCGAATTCGCCCTGCATCAAACGGATCAGCTGACGGGCAATCACCAGCCCCAGATTGCCCCCCAGGCTGGTGGCCGAGAGGAAATGCTTGCTGTGCAGCTCGGCGTGCATCAGTGCGTCGCGTTCTTCAGCCTCCATCGGCTGGCCGCTGTCCTGCACGGCGATGCGCAGCCGCGGTTTGGCGCTGCGTTCATCCAGGGCGACAACGATCAGAATCTCGCCTTCGTCGGTTTTCTTCAGGGCGTTTTCCAGCAGGCTCAGCAGGGTCTGGCGCAGGCGCGTCGGATCGCCGCTGATGACGCGCGGTACCTGTGGCTGGATAAAGCTGATCAGCTCGATGTTCTGTTGTTCGGCCTTGGCGCGGAAGATGCTCAGGCAGTCTTCGATCAGGGCATTGAGGTCGAACTGCACATCGTCCAGCTCGATCTGTCCGGACTCGAGCTTGGAGATGTCGAGAATTTCGTTGATCAGTGTCAGCAGTTCGTTGCCGGCGCTATGGATGGTTTGCACATAGTCGCGCTGCTTGACCGACAGCGGTGTGCCCAGCAGCAGTTCGGTCATGCCCAGCACACCATTCATCGGGGTGCGGATTTCGTGGCTGATTTTCGCCAGGAATTCAGCTTTGGCGTTTATTTCGGCATTGCTGGCAGCCAGGTCGCGACTGACGCTGAAACGGTCTTCGGTGATGCTACGCTGTCGCTCGCCCAGGGCCACACTCATCAACAGGCCACTGATACAGATAAACACCAGCAGGGTGATGATCAGGCCTTGCGGGGCGACAAGGGTCAGCCCCTGCAGCGCCGGCAGGATAATCAACGTGCCAAGGTTGAATACCACCATGGCCGCCACGAACAGGCGAGCCGGGCGATAACCTTTTTGCCAGTGATGGGCGCTGACGAACAACATGCTCAGGCCGGCCAGGGCAACCAGTGCGTACGTGATCAGGTTCAGCGGCAGGGTGTTGACGAACAACAGCAGCAGGCCGCAGGCCACGATGAACAGGATGTCCCCCAGCAGCAGCTTGTTCAGCGGGTGCGGGCCGAGCGGGGCGAAAAAACGGTAGGCGAACATCAGGCCGCAAGGTGCGGTCAGCAGCAAGGCAAGATAGGCACCGGGTGTTTGTACGACGGACCAGTTCGGCAACCATGGTCGGGCCAGGTTCAGCAGCAGCACCAGGCTGAGCAGCAACAACCCTTCGCACGCTGCCAGCCAGAGGCTGCTGCGCGAGCGGGTGTAGGTGTAGCGGGTCAGGTTATGCAGGATCAGCATCCCGAGACAGCCAAAGAGCAGACCGTAGATCAACGTCTGGTTCTGAGTGGCTGCGCTCATGACCGCCGATTGCAGGGTGATGTAAGGCCGAAACTGGTGTTCGGAGACCAGTCGCATATAGACGTCGAGGGTTTTGTCGCTTTGCGGCAGCGGCAACATGAAGTCGTTGCCGGGCAGGGGGCGCTCAGCCTGAGGCTGCCCGGTGCCGGTATTCAATTGATCGATCAGCTGGTCGCCATCGAGCACATACAGATTGAGGTGCGACAGGTCGGGAGCGAACACCCTCAGCAACTGTTCGTGTTTGCCGGGTGCCAGCCTGAAACGCAGCCACAGCGCACCGTCAGGCCCGGCTGCGGTGAGGCGGTCGAGTTCAACGGGGCTGAATTGATTGGTGTAGCGGCCGGAGCGGATGTCGCTCAGCTGCAGATCGCCCTGTTCGTCGAGCAATACCGCCCAGCCACTGCCTTGCGAGGCCTGGGCCGGGAGCATGCAGAGCAAGGTCAGCAGAGTGACGGTGAAGCCTATGGCAATCCTGAGCCAGCGCACGGCGAAATCCCTTCGTAGGTTGATGCCAGAATATAACTATGCGCGGCGCCGGAATAGTCCGGCAAGGGCTGCAAGCCCTTGCCTGGCCGAATGGATGGCTTATTCCTGATTTTCGCCACGCTCGCGGGCAATGGCACGGTAGCCAATGTCCTTACGATAGAAGCAGCCTTCCCAGTCGATTTTAGCCGCCAGTTTGTAAGCCTGCTGCTGGGCTGTGTCGACGCTGGTGCCCATGGCGGTTGCGCACAGTACCCGACCACCGGCCGTCACCACCTGACCGTCCTTGAGTGCAGTGCCAGCGTGGAAGACTTTGCCTTCCAGTGCCGCGGCTGCATCCAGACCGTTGATGGCAACGCCTTTGGCGTAGTCACCCGGGTAACCGCCAGCGGCCAATACGATACCGACGCTCGGACGTGGATCCCACTGTGCTTCGACCTTGTCCAGCGCTTGCGCCAGGGCCGCTTCGACCAGCAACACCAGGCTCGACTGCAAACGCAGCATCACCGGTTGGGTCTCAGGATCGCCGAAACGGCAGTTGAACTCGATAACTTTTGGGTTACCAGCCTTGTCGATCATCAAGCCGGCATAGAGGAAACCGGTGTAAACATTGCCTTCCTCGGCCATGCCGCGCACGGTTGGCCAGATCACCAGGTCCATGACCCGCTGATGGACTTCGGCGGTGACGACCGGTGCCGGGGAGTAGGCGCCCATGCCGCCGGTGTTCGGACCGGTGTCGCCGTCGCCGACGCGTTTGTGGTCCTGGCTGGTGGCCATCGGCAGCACGTTCTTGCCGTCGACCATGACGATGAAGCTGGCTTCTTCGCCGTCCAGGAACTCCTCGATGACCACGCGGGAGCCGGCATCGCCAAACGCGTTGCCAGCGAGCATGTCGCGCACCGCGTCTTCAGCTTCAGCCAATGTCATGGCCACGATCACGCCTTTGCCGGCGGCCAGGCCATCGGCCTTGATCACGATCGGTGCGCCTTTTTCACGCAGATAAGCCAGGGCCGGCTCGATCTCGGTGAAGTTCTGGTAGTCGGCGGTCGGGATCTTGTGACGCGCCAGGAAATCCTTGGTAAAGGCTTTCGAACCTTCCAGTTGCGCGGCACCTGCGGTCGGGCCGAAGCAATCCAGGCCACGGGAGCGGAACAGGTCGACAACGCCTGCAACCAGCGGCACTTCCGGGCCGACGATGGTGAGGGAAACGTTTTTCTCCGCGAAATCTGCAAGCTGCTCGAGGGCCAGCACGTCGATGGCGACGTTCTCGCACTTGGCTTCAATGGCGGTGCCTGCGTTGCCCGGGGCAACGAACACTTTCTGCACGCGCGGATCCTGAGCCACTTTCCAGGCCAGGGCGTGTTCACGGCCACCGCTGCCAATGATCAAAACATTCATTTCAAAAACCTCGGATGACGCTAATTCTGTTTTGGAACCTAAAGCGCTTCACGCCGTAGGAGGTCGCAATGAAGCCGGTAGATGCAAGGCGGAGTCGACCTCGATGAGCGGAGTTGCCTTTTGGCAATGAGCATCATCGAGGTCGGCTCCAACGCAGCAGGTACCGGGTTCAGTGCGGCCGTTGTCTTATTAGTGACGGAAGTGGCGCATGCCGGTGAAGACCATGGCGATGCCGGCTTCATCAGCTGCCGCAATCACTTCGTTATCACGCATCGAGCCACCTGGCTGGATCACCGCAGTGATACCGACCTTGGCTGCGTTGTCGATGCCGTCGCGGAACGGGAAGAACGCATCCGACGCCATGACCGCGCCCTGCACTTGCAAGCCGGCATGTTCAGCCTTGATCGCGGCGATACGCGCGGAGTTCACGCGGCTCATCTGGCCGGCGCCGACACCGATGGTCTGACGGCTCTTGGCGTAGACGATGGCGTTGGACTTGACGTACTTGGCGACTTTCCAGGCGAAGATCAGGTCGTTGATTTCCTGCTCGGTTGGCGCGCGCTTGGTCACCACTTTCAGGTCTTCGCTGCCGATCATGCCGATGTCGCGGCTCTGTACCAGCAAACCGCCGTTGACGCGTTTGTAGTCCCAGGCTGGAACGCGGTCAGCCGACCACTCGCCGCAGGCCAGCAGGCGTACGTTGGCTTTGGCGGCCACGATGGCGCGGGCTTCTGCGCTGACGGATGGGGCGATGATCACTTCGACGAACTGACGCTCGACGATGGCCTTGGCGGTTTCAGCATCCAGCTCGCGGTTGAACGCGATGATGCCGCCGAACGCCGACTCGGTGTCGGTGGCGTAGGCCAGTTCGTAGGCTTGACGGATGCCGCCTTCGGCGTCCGGGCTCACGGCCACGCCGCACGGGTTGGCGTGCTTGACGATCACGCAGGCCGGCTTGACGAAGCTCTTCACGCATTCCAGCGCGGCGTCGGTGTCGGCCACGTTGTTGTACGACAGCTCTTTGCCTTGCAGTTGGGTCGCGGTGGCGATGCCGACTTCGGCAGGCTTGGCTTCAACGTAGAACGCCGCGCTCTGGTGCGGGTTCTCGCCGTAGCGCATTTCCTGAGCCTTGATGAACTGGCTGTTGAAGGTGCGCGGGAATTCGCTGCGGCCGGAGGTCGAGAGGGTTTCAGCCGCCTGGTTCACGGTGCCCATGTAGTTGGCGATCATGCCGTCGTAGGCGGCGGTGTGTTCGAAGGCCTTGAGCATCAGGTCGAAACGCTGAGCGTAGGTCAGGCCGCCGGCCTTGAGGCTTTCCAGAACGTTGGCGTAATCGCTGGCGTTCACCACGATGGCCACGTCTTTGTGGTTTTTTGCCGCCGAACGGACCATGGTCGGGCCGCCGATGTCGATGTTCTCGATGGCAGTCGGCAGGTCGCAGCCTGGCTTGTTGATGGTGGCTTCGAACGGGTACAGGTTGACCGCTACCAGATCGATCGGCTTGATGCCGTGCTCGCTCATGATGGCGTCGTCGATACCGCGACGACCAAGGATCCCGCCGTGGATTTTCGGGTGCAGGGTTTTCACCCGGCCGTCCATCATTTCTGCGAAACCGGTGTAATCCGCGACTTCCACTGCGGCAACACCATTGTCGCGCAGCAGCTTGAACGTCCCGCCGGTGGAGAGGATCTCTACGCCCAGGGCTTCGAGCTCTTTGGCGAATTCAAGGATCCCGGTCTTGTCGGAAACGCTGATCAAGGCGCGGCGGATCGGCAGGCGGGTAGTCTGGTCGGTCATCTCAATTTCCATCAAAAGCAAAGGAGTCAGCAAAAAAGGCGACCGGTTTTACGTGGGCGCCTTTCTGGTTTGATTGAATGCTTACAGCAAATCGTACTGCTTGAGTTTCTTGCGCAGGGTGCCCCGGTTCAGTCCGAGCAGCTCACTGGCCTTGGTCTGGTTGCCCTTGACGTAGTTCATCACGCATTCGAGCAGGGGGGCCTCGACTTCGGAGAGCACCAGGTTGTACACATCCGTGACGGCAGCGCCCTCAAGGTGGGCGAAATAATTGTGCAGCGCCTTCTCGACACTCCCGCGAAGGGTCTGACCTTCTTCGCTCGGTGTATTGAGGTGCTGTTTCAAATTCACGTTGTCGCTCACGGGTGTTGTTCCACTCACTAAAGTCTCGGTCATCATCGTCATGCGGCCACCCCTTCTCCGTCCCCTGTCAGGCTCTTGTAACGTTCGGCGAAGAAGCCTCGAACGTAGGCGCATTGTGCTTCCGTATCTTCCAAACGATTGAAGTGGGCGCGAAACTCCCTGGCGCCCGGCAAGGTTGCGAGATACCAGCCCACATGCTTGCGAGCTATGCGCACGCCCATGACGTCGCCATAGAAGGCATGCAGCGCGGCCAGATGCTCAAGCAGAATACATTCCACCTCGATCAGTTCCGGTGCCGGGAGTTTTTCACCGGTACGCAGATAATGGTCGATTTCACGAAAAATCCATGGCTGCCCCTGGGCAGCCCGGCCCACCAACAGGCCATCGGCACCGGTCGCGTCGAGCACGTACCGGGCTTTCTCGGGCGAATCGATATCGCCATTGGCGAAGACCGGAATCGACACCGCCTGCTTGATCGCGGCAATGGTGTCGTACTCAGCTTCCCCGGTGTACAGGTCGGCACGCGTGCGGCCATGTACGGCCAACGCCGTGATGCCTGCCTGTTCGGCGATCTTCGCCACCGTCAGACCGTTCTTGTTCGCCCGGTCCCAGCCGGTGCGGATCTTCAGGGTGACCGGCACATCGACCGCAGCCACCACGGCCTGCAGGATCTCGGTCACCAATGCTTCATCTTTCAACAGTGCGGAACCGGCGGCCTTGTTGCAGACCTTCTTCGCCGGACAGCCCATGTTGATATCAATAATCTGTGCGCCCAGCTCGACGTTGGCCCGGGCCGCATCCGCCAGCATCTGCGCATCTCCGCCGGCGATCTGTACCGAGCGGGGCTCGGGATCGCCTTCGTGGATCATGCGCATCCGCGATTTGCGGGTGTTCCACAAGCTCATGTCGCTGGTGACCATTTCCGAGACTACAAGTCCTGCGCCCAATCGTTTGCACAGCTGACGAAAGGGCTGGTCGGTGACGCCCGCCATGGGGGCGAGGATCAAGCCGTTGTGCAATGTATATGGACCGATGCGTACCGCCGACATAGGACTTCCCTGTTGTGGGGCCGGATCATGAGAGTTCGAAAAAGGGTTGGCATGATACCCGCTCTCGATGACTGGATAAAGGCTGAATTGAACAAAATCTGAACAACTAATTCGTTATCGCCAGCGGTTTGGTTTGAACGGTCAAAGTCAGGAAACCGCCGTCAAGCCTGCAACGCTTGAGTGTTTCACTCGGGCGAATGGAAGCTCAGGCTGTAGTTCACCGCTTTGGGGCCTGGGTCGAGAATGTCCAGCGCGATGTGGATCGGCGTTTGCGGCGGCATTTCGGCCAGGCCTTCGAGATCGCCGTTGAGGTACTCGCCGGGCTTGAAGCGACGGCTGGCGATCAGGTGGCCGTTGAGGTCGGCAAAGCGCAGCTCCAGCAGCGGGAACGGCTGGGAGAAGGGCGCACGGTTATAAATGATGGCATCGACCACCAGCGCCCCGTTGAAGTCCGGGTGGCTGCGGACCACCAGATTGCTGCTTTTGACTTTCGCGATGTCGACCTTGGACGGCACTGTGCAACCGATGTGCGGGCAGAGTTGCTGGAACCACGGACGATACTGGTCCTGGCGCGCCAGTTCGTCGAAGTGGTAGGCGACGTACTGGCCAACGAGGCCGGCGGCGCCGAGCAGGATCAGCAGCAGCCAGAAAAAGCGCCGACCCCAGGGGGAGCGGCGTTTTTGCCAATCCAGTTGCAGCGGGTCGTCGGTCAGGTCCTGCAGCACTTCAGCGCGCATGGCCGGTTCGCTGCGTTCGCGTCGCTTGCGCAGGGGCTCGACGGAGGGCAGGTCATCGTCGATCTCGTCGTCATCGGTTTTCGCCGACAGGCTGCCAAAAGGGATCGGGGCGTCGAGCGGGTCGTGCAGGCGCAGCTGCTGTATCTCGGGCTCATCGTCCAGCGGCACGGGCTCCATGGACAGCGAAGGCTCGGTGCGCGAGTGTTTGCTTGGCTCGATCGTCGGTTCGACCATCGGTGATGGCGTCTGCACGTCGGCGGCTTGCGCACGATCGGCGGCCGACTCACTGAAGAGACTGTCGGGCCAAGGGGCTTCGTCGTGTTCGGTGCTGTCGCGACGAGCACTGAGGCTGTCTTCGCGGGGGTGACCGAACTCCGTCGTCGGCTGGATTTCCCGCTGTTCGAGCCGGGCGAGCTCTTCGTCCAGGTCCAGGCTGTCCAGGTCCATCTCGGCCGCGGTCCATTGCTTTTGGCTGATGGCCCGCTGCACGGGCGGTTCTACGGGCGCCGATGCAGCCGGTTTTACCGCTTCCTTGCCGGCCCGTTGCTCAAGCAACTGCCTGGCGGCGTTGAACACCTGCAAGCACGAGCCGCAACGAACCACCCCACGGGCCACGCTCAACTGAGCGTGGCTGACGCGGAAGCTGGTTTGGCAATGCGGGCATTGGGTGACGAAGCTATCGGTCATGCGGCAATCCGGTTTATGCAGGCGCTCATTCTAGCGCCGACGGCCAGTGATGCGTACCCAGCCGTCGCGATTGGCGATCGGATCCAGATCGAAGTCCCGGGCATAGGCAGCGGCAACCTCTTCGCCCTGTTCGGCGAGGATGCCCGACAGTGCCAGGCGACCGCCGGACTTGACCAGGCTGGACAGTTGCGGCGCCAGGGAAACCAGCGGGCCGGCGAGGATATTGGCGACCAGTACGTCGGCTTGAACCTGCGGCAAATCTTCCGGCAGATAGAGCGGGAACAGCTCGTCGGCAATGTTGTTGCGTCCGGCGTTGTCGCGGGAGGCCTCCAGGGCTTGCACATCGATATCGGTGCCGACGGCTTGTTTGGCGCCCAGCAACAGGGCGGCAATCGCCAGAATCCCCGAGCCGCAGCCGAAATCCAGCACGTTGCAGTCTTTCAGGTCCTGGCCATCGAGCCATTCCAGGCACAGCGCGGTGGTCGGGTGAGTGCCGGTGCCGAACGCCAGGCCCGGGTCCAGTAGCAGGTTCACCGCGTCAGGCTCAGGGGCGGCGTGCCAGCTCGGGACAATCCACAGGCGCTGACCGAAGCGCATCGGCTGGAAGCCATCCATCCAGCTGCGTTCCCAGTCCTGGTCTTCGATCACTTCGCTGTGATGCTCGGGCAGCGGGCTGCCGGTCAGCAACTCCAGGTGGGCCAGCACGCTGGCGGCGTCAGTGCCGCCTTCGAACAAGGCCAGCAGGTGTGTGTGCGACCACAGCGGAGTGGTGTTGAGTTCCGGCTCGAAGATCGGCTGATCTTCGGCGTCCATGAAGGTCACCGATACGGCGCCCACTTCAAGGAAAGCGTCTTCGTAGGTTTCGGCTTGTTCTGGGCTGATGGCGAGACGGACTTGCAGCCAAGGCATGGCGGGCACCTTTGAAAAATATAGATTGCAGCCTAGCGGGCTGCGAGAAGCGCGCAAGTTTACGCGAGCGCGCGGCAGAAGACGACCGGGTTGCCATCCAATAGCGGAGACGTCGGTCTCTGTGGCGAGGGAGCTTGCTCCCGCTGGAGCGCGAAGCGGTCCCAAAATGGCAGATACGGCTCTGTCTGACACAACTCGGATGAATGGTCTTGCGGCTGCTGCGTAACCGAGCGGGAGCAAGCTCCCTCGCCACAAGGTTTCCGGGCGGCATCTCCAGAAACAACAAAGCCGCCCGAAGGCGGCCTTGTCATGTTCCGGCTGAAGCTTAGTGCTTCTCGCCAGCCAGCTTGTGCTCGAGGTAGTGAATGTTCACCCCCCCTTTGCAGAAGCCTTCGTCACGGGTCAGATCACGGTGCAGCGGGATGTTGGTCTTGATCCCGTCGACAACGATCTCGTCCAGCGCATTACGCATGCGCGCCATGGCTTCGTCACGGGTTGCGCCGTAGGTGATCAGCTTGCCGATCAACGAGTCGTAGTTCGGCGGAACGGCATAGCCACTGTACAGGTGCGAATCGACGCGAACGCCGTTGCCGCCTGGTGCGTGGAAATGCTTGACCGTGCCTGGGCTCGGCATGAACGTTTTCGGGTCTTCGGCGTTGATCCGGCATTCCAGCGCGTGACCGCGGATGACCACGTCATCCTGGGTGAACGACAGCTTGTTGCCGGCGGCGATGCTGAGCATCTCCTTGACGATGTCGATGCCGGTGACCATTTCCGATACCGGGTGCTCTACCTGGACACGAGTGTTCATCTCGATGAAGTAGAAGCGGCCGTTCTCGTACAGGAACTCGAAAGTGCCGGCGCCACGGTAGCCGATGTCGATGCAAGCCTTGACGCAACGGGCGAGGACTTCCTCGCGCGCGTTCTCGTCGATACCCGGTGCCGGCGCTTCTTCGAGAACCTTCTGGTGACGACGTTGCAGCGAGCAGTCGCGGTCGCCCAGATGGATGGCGTGGCCCTGACCGTCGGAAAGCACCTGAACTTCCACGTGACGTGGGTTGGTCAGGAATTTTTCCAGATAGACCATCGGGTTGCCGAACGCTGCGCCCGCTTCGGAGCGGGTCAGTTTCGCCGAGGAGATCAGGTCTTCTTCTTTGTGCACCACGCGCATGCCACGACCACCGCCGCCGCCAGCGGCTTTGATGATCACCGGATAACCGACTTCGCGACCAATGCGCAGAGCGGTTTCTTCGTCTTCAGGCAGTGGGCCGTCGGAGCCCGGAACAGTTGGAACGCCAGCGGCGATCATGGCGTGCTTGGCCGATACCTTGTCGCCCATCAGGCGGATGGTATCGGCTTTCGGGCCAATGAACGCGAAACCGGAGTTCTCGACCTGTTCGGCAAAGTCGGCGTTTTCCGCAAGGAAGCCGTAGCCTGGGTGAATGGCGGTAGCGCCGGTCACTTCAGCAGCGGCGATGATGGCCGGAATGTGCAGGTAGGAGTGAGCGGCGGAGGCCGGACCGATGCAGACGGATTCGTCTGCCAGGCCCAGGTGCATCAGCTCTTTGTCGGCCTTGGAGTAAACGGCGACGGTCTTGATGCCCATTTCCTTGCAGGCACGCAGAATCCGCAGGGCGATCTCACCGCGGTTGGCGATCAGAACTTTTTCCAACTTCGCAGTCATCAAAGGCTCTCCGCGATTCAAACGATGGTGAACAGCGGTTGGTCGTACTCAACCGGCTGGCCGTCTTCGACGAGGATGGATTCGATCACACCGCTGGCTTCAGCTTCGATGTGGTTCATCATCTTCATGGCTTCGACGATGCACAGGGTGTCGCCTTTCTTCACGGTCTGGCCAACTTCAACGAAGGATGGCGAGGACGGCGAAGATTTGCGATAGAACGTGCCGACCATCGGCGAACGGGCAACATTGCCGTTCAGCGTTGGAGCCGCTGGAGCCGCAGGCGCAGCGGCAGCAACCGGAGCGGCGGCAGCAACTGGAGCCGGTGCCGGCGCATGCATCGGAGCCGGTGCATAGTACTGCTGAGCCGGCGTCTTGCTGTGACGGCTGATGCGTACGGACTCTTCGCCTTCCTTGATCTCAAGCTCGTCGATGCCGGACTCTTCCAGCAATTCGATCAATTTCTTAACTTTACGGATATCCATGAATCATCAACTCCCAAGGGTCGGTCAGGGGCGTTTAACGCTTGTTGTTCAAGCCGTTGCCTGTCTTTCAAGCTGCTCTAGTGCGGCCTCCAGGGCCAGTCGATAACCGCTGGCGCCAAGGCCGCAGATCACTCCCACCGCTACATCGGAGAAGTAAGAGTGATGGCGGAAAGGTTCGCGTTTATGCACGTTAGACAAATGCACTTCGATGAATGGGATGCTCACCGCCAGCAGCGCGTCACGTAACGCGACACTTGTATGCGTAAAAGCTGCTGGATTGATCAGAATGAAGTCCACACCTTCGCCGCGAGCAGCGTGGATGCGGTCAATCAATTCGTACTCGGCGTTGCTTTGCAGGTAAAGCAAATGGTGGCCGGCATTGCGCGCCCGCTGTTCCAGGTCCTGGTTGATTTGTGCCAGGGTGGTTGCACCATAGACGCCCGGTTCCCGGGTGCCGAGCAGGTTCAGGTTAGGGCCGTGCAAAACCAATAGGGTCGCCATCTGCTGCTCCTTTGTGATCCGTGTGCAATTGTCAGAACCCGGCGACTATGCCGCAAAGACTTTGTGACTGTCCAGTTCTATGCAATAGGCAGCACGATGGCCGATGTTTGCGCGAAATATGTGACCGGGTGATTAAATCCGGTCATTTGCTTTCGCAACACGTTCGGCGAAGTCCGTGGCGTTTATCTCGCCGATCACTCGCACATCGGTGCGTTCGACGCCGTCCCTGCCGAAAAACATCAGCGCCGGAGGGCCGAACAGCTTGTAGCGGTCGAGCAGGGCGCGCTGTTCGGTGTTGCTGGCGGTGATGTCGAAACGGATCAGTCGATAGCCTTTAAGACGTTCGACGACGTTGGCATCGTTGAGCACTTCGTGTTCGATGACTTTGCAACTGATGCACCAGTCGGCGTACCAGTCGAGCAGCAGCGGTGTGCCGGAGGATTTGGCTTCGGCGAGGACACGATCCAGTTCTGCTGGAGAGGTTATGGTTTGCCAGGTGCTGGCGATTGGCGCTTGCTGCTCGTTGCTGGCGACGAGGCGCGTCTGGCCAATGGGGTTGAATGGATCGGACTGACCGCTGAACGCACCGTACCAACAGGCCAGTGCATAAAACAGCAGAAACATCCCCAGCAATTGCCCCAGGCGTTTTCTCGGCGGCTTATAGGCAAACTCCAGCGCGCCCATGAACAAACCGACGCCACCGGCGAGCAAGCCGATCAACAGTAAAGTGATCTGGCCTGGCAATACTCGGCTGAGCAAACCGATCGCCAGCCCCAGCAAGAGCACACCAATCGCGTTTTTCACGTAGATCAGCCACGGCCCGCTTTTCGGCAACCAGGCCGCGCCGCCAGTCGCCACTAGCAACAGCGGTGCGCCCATGCCCAGGCCAAGCATGAACAGTTTCAATCCGCCGCCCAAGGCATCGCCGCTGGCGCTGATGTACAGCAGCGCACCGGCCAGGGGAGCCGAGACGCAGGGCGAAACCAGCAGGCTCGACACCACGCCCAGCACCGCCGCGCCCCACAGTGAGCCACCTTCGGTGCGCCCGGCGATCCGGTCCAGGCGGCTGCTGATGGCGTAGGGAAGTTTCAGTTCGAACACCCCGAACATCGCCAAGGCAAACACTGCGAAAAACAACGCGAACGGCACCAGCACCCAAGCCGATTGCAAGCGCGCCTGAAGATTAAGCTGTGCGCCGAACATGCCCATCAATGCACCCAACAGGGCGAAGCAGATGGCCATCGGCAGCACATAAGCCAGCGACAGGTTGAAGCCACGTAAACCGCCAATCTGCCCGCGCAGGACTACCCCGGAGAGGATCGGCAGCATCGGCAGCACACAGGGGGTGAAGGTCAGGCCGAGGCCTGCGAGGAAGAACAGCGCCAGTTCGCGCCAGCCCCAGGCTGTGGTCGTGGCACCGCTGCCATCAATACTCAGGCGCTCGGTCTCGGGCGGGTAGCACAGGCCTTTGTCGGCGCAGCCCTGATAGGTCACGGCCAGCGTAAAGGCGCGGGAATCGGTGCGTGGCAGTTCTACATCGAGAATGCCGTGGTAAACCTCGACATCGCCGAAGTATTCATCGTGCTTTTGTTCGCCCTTGGGCAGTTGAGCCGCACCGAGGCCAACGTCGGCCGGATCTGCGCGAAACTGGAAGCGATGGCGGTAGAGGTAGTAACCCTCGGTGGCGACGAAACGCAGTTTGATCGATTGCGGCGTACTCTCTACCAGGCTCAACTGAAAGGCTTCGCGCACCGGCAGGAAGTCGGCGCTGTTGTTGATCGAACCCAGGGTGGAACTGGGGCGACTGTCCAGCAACCCGGCGGCGAAGGCCGGGAGGGCGAGCACTAAAAACAGCAGGCAGAGCAAACGGCGCATGACAATCTCGCGTATTGGAGGTGCGGGCATGATAGCGGACGATGGGCTGGTGTGCAGAATGGGGAATGGGTGGTGAACATGCCCGCGATGGCGATTTATCAGACGCGGAAGGCTTGAACGGCGGTATGCAACCGTCCGCCCAGCACCAGCAAATTCTCTCCTTGCTCACGCCCCTCGCCGATGCGCAGCAAGTTATCCCCACCCAATTGATGAATCCGCTCACTGTGATCGCGGATTTCGCTGACAGCGCCGCTCTGCTGGGCAGTGACATCGGCGATGCGCACGGCGGTGTCGGAAATGGTCTGGATCGCTCCGACGATTTTATCCAGCGCACCGTCGGCGGCCTGGGCCTGGTTGGCCGTGGCTTCGGCGTGTTCGACCTGGGCGCGCATGCCTTCGACCGATTGTCGCGCGGCGGTTTGCAGGCCGGCGATCAGTGTCTGAATCTCGGCGGTGGCACCGGCGGTGCGCTGCGCCAGTGAACGAACCTCTTCGGCCACCACCGCAAATCCCCGGCCCATCTCCCCGGCGCGGGCTGCCTCGATGGCGGCATTCAGCGCCAGCAGGTTGGTCTGATCGGCAATCGAGCGAATCACCGTCAGCACGCCGCCGATAGTCGCCGACTCTTCGGCCAGATGTTCGATCATCTGCGCGTTGCCTTGCACTTCACCCACCAGCGCATGCAGCCCGGTGAGGCTCAGGCCGATGACCTTCTGACCATGCTCCACCGCCAGCCCTGCATGACGACTGGCGTCCGCGGCCTGGCTGGCATCACCGGCGACTTGTTGAATCGTTGCTTCGAGTTCACCGAGAGAGTCGCGGATCAGCGCGGTGTCGCCGGCCTGATGCTCGGCGCCGCTGTGCAGGTCATTGCTCAATTCGGCCAGCGTCCGGCTGCTGCCGGCGACTTGCTCGGCATTGAGGCGAATGGTCCCCACCAGGTCTACCAGATAGGCACGCAAGCGATTGAGCGAAGCTTGAATGTCATGCAGTTCGCGGTTGGTCGCACCCAGTTGAATGTCGCGACTGAAGTCGCCCTCGGCCCAGATCGAAAGGGCTGGCGCCAGATTGGTCAGGGTTCGGGCCAGGCGTCGCTGTAAGGTATCGATGAGCAAGGCGATCAGCAGAATCAGCCCGATCATCACGCCCTGCATCAGCCGCACTTCGCCCTGGATTTGCCCGTGCTGGGCGCGCACTACCGGTTCCAGCCCGGCGATGGCCTGCTGCACGGCGGTGATTTTCAAGTGAGTCGCGGCGCCGAGGTCGGCGCGTTTCTGGATCTGTTCGCGCGTACGTGCCAGTTCAGTCGGGTAGCGGGTGAGCAGGCTGTTGAGTTCGCGCTTGAGGCTGACGCCGGCGTCTTCGGCGACGGCTTTCTCGGTGTTCTCCAGGCCCATCATGGCGGAGAAGTCATCGGTGTTCGATTCACTGCTGGCAGTCACCCCCAGCAGCGGCAAGCTGTTCAATTGTTCAGCCTGAACGCGGATGCTGGCGACTTCGCGCTCGACATCGGCGGCCAGTTCACTGCGCCCGCTGCTGACCAGTTTGTCCCGGGCCAAAGACAACTTGCCCAGATGCTGGGAAGCTGCGAGCAAAGGCGTCAGGTACGCCGCGTTGCCGTTGGCGTACTGGCTGAGCTGATCGAGGCTGGCACCGAGCTCGCGTTCAGCTTGCAACAGCAGGGCTTGTGGATCGCCGGCAAGTTTGCCAGCGGCCAGCAGGTCCGTCTTGCTGAACTCCTCCAGATTCGACAGGCTGGGGTGCAAGGTATCGGCCAGGGACGGAGGTAATTCGCCGAGCTCCTTTTGCAGGTTGTCGATGGCCTGGCTGGCGCTGCTCAGACGCAGGGCATCGCCGCTGGCCAGGTAATCCTCGACGTTGCGCGCCACTTCATTTTGAAACTGCTGGGACAGGCCCAGGTAACGCTCCATCAACAGATAGGGGCGTTCCAGGGCTTTTTGCGACCACCAGAGGGTCGCGCCGAGGGCCACGCACACGGCGACCAGAAGGAGGGTATTGAGATTGGTCAACAGCTTCAGGCGCATTGCGGACTACCAACGGCAGAATGGTAAGTGCCTGAAGTTATTGCGTTTCTGTTACAGCGTTATGACCGAATCGGTCGATTCCGATGAAAAAGTGGCACTTTGCTTTGACTCCCGCGCGGCTTGCACGCGGTTGCGTCCGGCGTCCTTGGCGCGGTACAGCGCCTCGTCTGCCTGTGTGGCCATCATCAGGCTGTCGGAGCCTTCGTGCAGTTCGACGACGCCGGCACTGAAGGTGCACCAGAGGTCCTGGGGCTGCGCGGGGTAGTGAATTTCGGCAAAGCGCTGACGGATTTCATCGAGCACCTTGTAGGCCGATTCAATATCGGTGTCCGGCATGACGATGGCGAACTCTTCACCGCCGTAACGGCCGATGAAGTCGCTCTTGCGCAACCGTTGCTTGAGGAACAGCGCCAGGCTCTTGATCACCCGGTCGCCCATGGGATGGCCGTGGCTGTCGTTGACCCGTTTGAAGTGGTCGATGTCGAGCATCGCAAAGCTCAGCGGCTTGTTTTCGCGACGGGCGCGGAATGAACAGTCTTCGAGCAATTGCAGAATATGGGTGTGGTTGTACAAGCCAGTCAGGCTGTCGCGCACCATCCGCGCTTTCAGATTGCGCGCCCGCGCCGCGCGGTTGCGCACGGTGGTGATCAGGTGGCGCGGCTTGATCGGTTTGGTCAGGAAGTCGTCGCCGCCCTCACTCATGGCGTCGAGCTGCTTGTCCAGATCGTCTTCGGCCGACAGATAAATGATCGGCACGCTGACATAGCGGTCGTTATGGCGGATTACCTTGGCCAGTTCCGTACCGGTGCAGGCCGGCATGTACATGTCGAGGATGATCAGGTCCGGCTGGAAATCCGCCAGCTCGGCCATGGCCTGGATCGGTTCGATCAAGGTCCGCGTGACGATCCCGGCGCTGTTGAGCAGGCGTTCGGTGTGCAAGGCCTGTGCGCGGGAGTCGTCGATGATCAGCACTTTATAGGGTTCGTACTGGGCGACGCAGGTCAGCACTTCGATCTTTTCCAGCAGGCTCGAGGCTTCGAGGGTGCCGGTGAGAAACTCCTGGCCGCCGGCGCGCACGGCGGCGAGGCGGGTCGGGGTGTCGGTTTCGTGCAGGCTGAAAAACAACAGCGGCAAGGGCTGGTCCAAGCCTTGCTGGGCTTCGGCCGCCAGTTTCAGGCCGATGCCGGCGCCGCTGAAGTCGACGTCCATGACAATCGCCGCCGGTAAGCGCTCGACCATCGAGGCGCGGAACGCGGCGACGCTGTCGAGGGCTTGGGCGCTGAGCCCGAAGAATTCAAGTTGCTTGGCCAGCCGTTCGGCCCGGTCGTGATCCTGCAGCATCACGTAGATCGGTTTGCGCAGCGGCGGCAGGAAGGTGTGTTCGAGCTGATCGCCATGGCGCAGGCCGGTGCGGGACAAGCGCTGCATCAGGCGGTTGAGGTCAGTGATCAATCCGCTGCTCAGGCGTCCGCGATTGGCGTCGACGGCCTCCAGCGACTGGCCGATATGACGGGCCAGCAGGGTGTGTTCCGGTTGTTCGAAACGTTCGGCAAAGCGCAGCAGGCGCAGATTGGCCTCGCTCAGCTCCGACAGGTCGGTGATGGACCATTCATTGCGTTGCAGACGTTGCCATATCTCAAGAATCTGACGTGCCTGATGAATTACCCGCTGGGCAAAGTGGTGCTTGAGGCGCTCACGGCTGGGGTCTTCTGGCTCGGTCATATCCTGACTACTAGTTAGGGTGCATGCTGAGATCGACTGGTGGCTCTATGCTAGCATCTCTTTTCAATTGCATGAGTGTCCTGCGTCAATAATCTGCAAAGCGACATCATTCAGTTCCCGACCGACTGGTCGCATAGGCTCAACGCTGTGCTTCATTTATAGTGATGGCTTCGATTGCAGTCATTGTATGGCTCGCTGTGTCCCGCAGGATTTAATGCGCGGCAAATAAGGCACGATGGCGTAGGGTTGTAGTCGAACCGATGAACTCAAGTGATTGAAAGGATATCGCCATGCTGGACTGGAAGAACCGCACGGGCAGCGCGCCTGAGCGTGCCGCTGAACCGAAATCGGCCACCCGCAGTTATTTTGGTGGCCTGTTGTTCAGCCGGGCGCTGGCCACTCTGATTTGCCTTTACTTGTTGGTGGCTATCGCGCTGGGCTGGTACTGGAGCCAGGAACCCGCGCTGTTCCCGGTTCAGCAGAATGCCCAGATGGCAGCTGAGAAAGAAGGTAAGCAGATGGTGGTCGGGTACACCACGGTGGAAACCCTCAAGACCGTCGCCGGTACCTTGCTGACCAAACCGGGTGGCTATATTTCCAACGACCGTTTCCCGCCGGGCCTGTGGATGGACAACATGCCGAGCTGGGAATATGGCGTGCTGGTCCAGGTCCGCGACCTGAGCCGTGCGCTGCGTAAAGACTTCGCCCGTTCCCAGTCGCAGTCCGCCGAAGACGCCGATTTGGCCAAGGCCGAGCCGCGCTTCAACTTCGACAACAAGAGCTGGGTGTTGCCATCCAGTGAGTCCGAGTATCAGGAAGGCATCAACTCCCTGAGCCGCTATCAGGCACGCCTGTCGGGGCCTGACCAGAAGAGCGCGCTGTTCTACGCCCGCGCCGACAACCTGAACAACTGGCTGGGTGATGTAGGGACCCGTCTGGGCTCGCTGTCGCAACGGCTGTCGGCCAGCGTTGGTCGGGTCAAGCTCAACACTGCGCTGAAAACCGAAATCCCGGCGCTCGGCCAGGTGCCGCAGGTTGACGAAGAAGTCGTTGAAACCCCGTGGATGCAGATCGATAACGTGTTCTACGAAGCCCGTGGTCAGGCCTGGGCATTGTCCCATCTGCTGCGCGCCATCGAAGTCGACTTCGCCGATGTGCTGGCGAAGAAAAACGCTACGGTCAGCGTGCGCCAGATCATCCGTGAGCTGGAGGCTTCGCAAGAGCCGGTCTGGAGCCCGATGATCCTCAACGGCAGCGGCTTCGGTGTGCTGGCCAACCACTCGCTGGTCATGGCCAATTACATCTCCCGGGCCAACGCCGCGGTGATCGACTTGCGTCAACTGCTCAATCAGGGCTGAGTCATGGTAGATAGCGCTAAAGAGGCCGCCCACCGCGCGGCCTCCGATGCCGAACAGATCGCCTGGGTCGACGAGCGGGACAACCTGCTCGGCGCCCTGGTGCGCTCCGACCTGCGTGAGCGTGGGCTGATCGGGCGCGGCACCTACATCATGCTGTTCAATTCTGCCGGTGAGCTGTGCGTTCACCGGCGCACCCTGAGCAAGGCGATTTATCCCGGTTATTGGGACGTGGCGGCCGGCGGCATGGTGCTGGCCACCGAGACCTACGCCGAATCGGCGGCCCGCGAGCTGGAAGAAGAGCTGGGGGTGAGCGGTGTGGAACTGACCGCCCACGATCACTTTTTCTTCGAGGACACCGGCAACCGGCTCTGGTGTTCGGCGTTTTCGGCGGTGTGGGACGGCCCATTGATCCTGCAGCCGGAAGAGGTGCTGGAAGCGCGCTTTATCCCGATCGATCAGGTCCTGCTGGAAATCCAGCAAAAGCCGTACTGCCCGGACTCTTTGGCAGCCCTGAAGCGCTATCTTCGCGCCCAAGGGGATGACGTCGCAAAAGAGCTGTAAATTGGCGCCGATTGGCTCTTAGCAAGTCGGCTTTTTGCCGTTACACTGCGCGACCTTTTCAAGCTGAACCGGCAGTGCCCGGCTCAGTAGCGCTGCCCCTGCCTGAGTGGGGCTTCGCGGTCGATAACCTTGCCCAAGGTTGCGATCAGTCTTTGTCCTCCCAAGAGGATTGCCGGTGGCCAAAAAAGCCGCATCCTTCGCCGCCCTTGGTGGCCTGGTATTTTCCACCGACGCAGGTCGTCATTGCCCGGAATGCAGTAAACCGGTGGATGCCTGCATCTGCAAACAAACCGTTATCCCGGCCGGCGACGGCATCGCTCGCGTGCGTCGTGAAAGCAAGGGCCGTGGCGGCAAGACGGTGACGACCATCACCGGCGTGCCGTTGGCCGAAGACGCGCTCAAGGAACTGGCCACCACGTTGAAGAAACGTTGTGGGACCGGTGGGGCGTTGAAAGACGGGATCATCGAAATCCAGGGCGATCATGTCGAGCTACTCTTGGCTGAGCTGATCAAACACGGTTTCAAAGCGAAGAAGTCCGGCGGCTAGCAGCCTCTGTGAAAACCACCCGCGGCTTGATCCAGTCCTGATTTCATTCTGGTCTGGCGTCGTCTCCATGGTTTTCACAGAGCCTGTTCAAGACCGGTTTCTAAACTCACTGCGGTCAGCGAGGTCTACCCCCTCGTTGACGAAACGTCATTTTCATTCTTTAGACTGCGCCGGCCTGAACTCAAGGCGACGCTCTATGACTTCTTTATAGGGGACTTCGATGTCCGTAAGACGCACACGCAAAGACGATGGCAGCCAATGGACAGTTGCGGACAGCCGCAGTGTTTACGGGATTCGCCATTGGGGGGCCGGGTATTTCGCGATCAATGACGCCGGTCGCGTCGAAGTTCGTCCGAACGGCCCGACCAGTTCGCCTATCGACCTGTTCGAGCAAGTCGACCAACTGCGCAAAAGCGGTTTGTCCTTGCCGCTGCTGGTGCGTTTCCCAGACATCCTGCAAGACCGCGTGCGTCAGCTGACCGGTGCGTTCGACGCCAACATCGAGCGCCTGGAATACCAGAGCAAGTACACCGCGCTGTACCCGATCAAGGTCAACCAGCAGGAAGCGGTGATCGAGAACATCATCGCCACCCAGAACGTATCGATCGGTCTGGAAGCCGGCTCCAAGCCTGAGCTGCTGGCGGTACTGGCGCTGGCGCCGAAGGGCGGCACCATTGTCTGCAACGGTTACAAGGACCGTGAGTTCATCCGTCTGGCGCTGATGGGCCAGAAGCTGGGCCACAACGTGTTCATCGTGATCGAGAAAGAATCCGAAGTCGGTCTGGTGATCGAAGAAGCGGCGTCGCTCAAGGTCAAGCCTCAGGTCGGCCTGCGTGTGCGTCTGTCGTCCCTGGCGTCGAGCAAGTGGGCAGACACCGGTGGCGAAAAATCCAAGTTCGGCCTGTCGGCGGCGCAACTGCTGTCGGTGGTCGAGCGTTTCCGTGCCGCTGGCCTGGACCAGGGCATTCGCCTGCTGCACTTCCACATGGGTTCGCAGATCGCCAACCTGGCGGACTACCAGCACGGCTTCAAGGAAGCGATTCGTTACTACGGCGAACTGCGCAACCTTGGCCTGCCGGTCGATCACATCGACGTCGGCGGCGGTTTGGGCGTGGACTACGACGGTACTCACTCGCGTAACGCCAGTTCGATAAACTACGACATGGACGATTACGCCGGTGTCGTGGTCGGGATGCTCAAGGAATTCTGCGATGCGCAGAGCCTGCCGCACCCGAACATCTTCTCTGAAAGCGGCCGCTCCCTGACCGCCCACCACGCGATGCTGGTGGTGCAGGTGACCGACGTCGAGAAACACAACGACGACGTGCCGAAGATCGACAACAAGGAAGAACTGCCGGAAACCGTGCAGTGGCTGGTTGACCTGCTCGGCCCGACCGACATCGAAATGGTCACCGAGACCTACTGGCGCGCCACGCACTACATGAGTGACGTGGCCACCCAATACGCCGATGGCAAGCTGACCCTGGCGCAAAAAGCCCTGGCCGAGCAATGCTACTTCGCCGTTTGCCGCCGCCTGCACAACTCGTTGAAGGCCCGTCAGCGTTCCCACCGTCAGGTGCTCGACGAACTCAACGACAAGCTGGCCGACAAGTACATCTGCAACTTCTCGGTATTCCAGAGCCTGCCGGACACCTGGGCCATCGGCCAGGTCCTGCCGATCCTGCCGCTGCACCGTCTCGACGAAGAGCCGCTGCGCCGTGCAGTGCTGCAAGACTTGACCTGCGACTCCGACGGCAAGATCAAGCAGTACGTCGACGAGCAGAGCATCGAGACCAGCCTGCCGGTGCACGGTCTGAACGAGGGTGAAGACTACCTGCTGGGGATCTTCCTGGTCGGTGCCTACCAGGAAATTCTTGGCGACATGCACAACCTGTTCGGTGACACCGACTCGGTGAACATCTATCAGAATGCTGACGGCAGCGTGTACCACGCAGGTATCGAAACCCACGACACCATCGAAGACATGCTGCGTTACGTGCACTTGTCGCCGGAAGAGCTGATGACTCACTACCGCGACAAGTGCGCCAGTGCCCGCATCAGCGCCAGCGAGCGCACCCAGTTCCTTGATGCCTTGCGTCTGGGCCTGACCCGTTCGTCTTACCTGTCTTCTTGAGGTAGGGCACCGCGCCCATCAGGTTGTCTGAAATTTCTCCGTAGGTTGCGGAAATTTCAGATGACCTGGTGCGGGGCTTCTCTTTTGTCACGCGAAATAGCCCACATACCGAGCAATCCAAGCGATGTGGTCTTCTTTTCGCGTAGGTCATTTCCTAAGTTGTACTTCGGCACTCTACTCGGCCATGTCTCTCAGCGAGAATCCCCGGCCGCCCCTCCTGTAGAGAATCGCCGATGTTCGATTCAGTCAACGAGCCGTCATTTCGTCTGGATATAGCGGGTCTTGCCGACCCCTTTGAGGTCTTGACCTTTACCGGTAGTGAAGCGATCAGCGAGCCTTTTGCGTTCGACGTGGATCTACTGAACGATGACCCGACACTGGACCTTGCAAGCCTGCTGTACCGCTCGGCCTTTTTGCACTTCGGGCCGCAGTGGGAGGGTATTCACGGACAGTTGCTTGGCCTCGTTCAACCCGGCCATGGCAATGAGCCCAGGCTTTGTCGTGTGCGTCTGGGCCCCAGGCTTGCTTGCCTGGCCCAGCGCTTCAATCAGCGAATTTTCAGCGATCGCTCGGTGCCGGACATTCTCGCCCAGGTTCTCAAGGAGCACGGCATTGCCGGCAAGGATCGTCGTTTCGACCTGAACGGCGATTACCCGTCCCGTGATTTCTGCACGCAGTACCGGGAGTCGGACCTGCAGTTTTTCCAGCGTCTATGCGCCCAGGAGCGGCTTCATTACTACTTCGAGCACCGTACGCGCGGGCATTGTCTGGTCTTGGGCGACGGTCCGGGGCAGTTTCGCCGTGGCGAAGAGAGGGTCTTCGAGGATGTGAGCGAACGACCGGGAGTGCATCAGTCCAAGCTTCATGGCTGCGGGCAGATTGCCGAGGGGCAGACGAACCTGCCAACGCTGCGCAGCGGTCAACTGATGCCGTTGTCCGGTCATCCGTATGCGGACTGGAATCGTCTCTGGCTAGTGACCCATGTCGAGCATCAGGGAGGACAACAGCCAGATTTTTTGTATCGCAACCAGCTGCGCGTCGTTGCGCAGGAGGTGCCTTACATCGCGGCTCATCCCGTTGTGAAACCCAGGATGCACAGCCTGCAAAGGGGATGGGTAGTCGACGTCGGTGAATCTCGCCCCGATCCCGGCAGATCGGTCGCCGTGCAGTTTGACTGGCTATATCAGGGCGAAGGCGCAGCCCCCAGCCACTGTTGGTTGCCGTTGTCTGGCGAGCTGGAAAGCGCGGGTGTCATGCCCTTGAGTGAGGGCACGCAAGTGCTGGTGAGCTTTATCGAAGGTGATCCTGATCAACCGTTGATCAGCGGATTTCTTCCCGGAGCACCGTCCAGCGCAGAGCCGGGCATGGCCGAGCTGCTATCCGCCTCGACCACTGAAGCCAGCCGCGCGGTTGATGGTTTATTGGGCTTGCTGCAATCCAGCGAACCCTTGGTACTCCTGTGTTTGCTGCCAGGTGGGGGCAGTTTCAGTCATTGCGCGCAATCCTTATGCACTTGCCGGGCAGCGACGCAGCTTGGCCAGAGCGGTGCGGCATGATTGCCGTTCAGGCGCCCGACTCGACCCCGCAATGGCTGTTGCTCGATGTGCCGGGCGTGCCTCAGGCCGGTGCGATGTTGCGGCAACAGTTTGCTCATGTCCGATGGTTCTGGCTGTTCGAAGGCAGCGAGTTTCATCCGTTGCGTGAGCACGGGCCAGTGTTGGTCGACCTTCGCGAATGCCCGGCACTCGCCGAGCTGTACTCAAGTGAGCCGCATACATGGGGCGGGTTGCTGCTGGTCAGTGAAGCCTCTTCATCACAACTGCTGGAGCATTTGCGCCGCATGCTCACCGTCACCTTCAGCCTGCATCACCGGGCCTTGTTGAGTTACTACAACCCTCAAACGGCGAGTTACTTTTTCGATGCCTGCGATGCGCAGGAGCTGAGTCGCTGGCTCGGTCCGATCGATCAGTTACGCTGGTTCGGCGGCACTTGGGCCGATCGGGCCATTGGCTGTCTGGGCTGGCAACAGTTGTTCAATCCACGGCTTGCCGTCAGGCCGCTGGCCATCGAAGAAAACCTCAGCTCGCGTCAGCGAGACAGCTTGCAGACCTGCCTGCTGGAGCAGCATGCCTGGCGCTGGAGCCGATCCACCGGCACCGACTACAACAGCTTGTGGGCTCACCTGCAGGAAGGGCTGGCGCTGGGTTTCAGTGAGCGCCCGGTGCTCGATGGCTGGTTATGGCTGCGCTTGCAGCACCCTGACGCCGTGCCAGGGCAGTCGTTATCGGGAACCACCCAGCAGGAGCGTCTCGATAGCCTGCGCAACCTGTGGCAGAACGATCAACCCTGAACGGGTTGAAGGTATGTCGCTCGTCATCCTTTTAACCAGCCGTCGTTCTTGCGCAAGTACCAGGCGAATGTGCCAAGGGTCAGGCTGCGCAGCACCATGAACAGCAGGAAGGTTATCCACAGTCCATGGTTGCCCAAGCCTTGCAGTATCCAGGCGAAGGGCAGTAGCAGGATCACGGTCAACAGCATGCCGTTGCGCATTTCCCGGGCGCGGGTGGCGCCGATGAACAGGCCGTCGAGCAGATAACTCCAGACCGCAATCAGCGGCAGCGCGGCGAGGTACGGCAGGTAGATGAAGGCGGTGTCGCGCACGCTCTGGATGTTGGTCTGCATCTGGATGAACAGGTGCCCGGCGTACAGAAACAGCAAGGCGAACCCCAGGCTTGCCAGCAGCGACCAACCGCACGCCACCACCAGTGAGCGGCGCAGGGCATCACGGTCGCGAGCGCCGATGGCGTGTCCGCACAGGGCTTCCACGGCGTGGGCCAGACCGTCCAGCGCATGGGCGGTCAGCAGCAGGCCGTTGAGCAGCAGCGCATTGGCGGCGACCGTGGCATCGCCCAGTCGTGCACCCTGCACGGTGATCAGGAAGAACACCGACTGCAACGCCAGGCTGCGGATGAAAATATCGCGGTTGACCGCCAACAATGGGCGCCAGCTCTGCCACAACGCCAATGCGGCCCAGGCGATATGGCCGGGATAGGCGCGCAGGGCTTTGCGGGTCATGAATAGGCCGATCAATGCGCCGGTCCACTCGGCGATCACCGAGGCCCGTGCCGCGCCGACCACTCCCCACTCCAGGCCAAGCACAAACCACAGGTTGAGTGCGATGTTGACCAGGTTGGTGCTCAGCAGAATCGCCAGCGGAGCCCGGGCATTCTGGGTGCCGAGAAACCAGCCGACCAGCGCATAACTGGCCAGCGCCGCCGGCAGCCCGAACAGCCGTGTGTGGAAAAACTCGCGGGTCAGTTGATCCAGCTCCGCCGACGGTTGCATGAAGTGCAACGCGACCCCGCTCAACGGCACGCCCAACGCTCCCAACAGAATGGCCAGGCCCATGGCCAACAACAGACCTTGCAGCAAAATCTGCCGCAACGCAGCGCCATCCCCACGCCCGGCCGCCTGGGCGGCAAATCCGGTGGAGCCCATGCGCAGAAAGCCCATGGCCCAGGCAAGAAAGGTATACAGACTGGCGCCCACCGCGACGGCGCCGAGCTGATGAGCATAGGGCAGGTGACCGATGACGGTACTGTCGACCAGCGCCACCAGCGGTACGGAAATGTTCGAGAGAATCATCGGGGCGGCGAGCGCCCAGACGCGGCGATGGGTCGGACGGTCGCGCCAGTCGGCAATCAGGTTGGACATGCAGGCTCCTTGGGGGCGCCTGCATTGTAGCGACGAACTCGGAATCCGCATCGATCCATTGTGGAAGCGAGCCTGTGTGGCTGCCTTAGTGAATGATCCAGCTCAGTAACCACAACCCCAGCAGCAACCAGATAATCCCCATGATGATCGACGCGTTCATGAAGGCGCGGATCGCCGACCACAGCAGCATCAGCCCGAGGATCAAGGTGATGATGCTGATGATCGAGGTTTCCATGCCCAATGCCTGGGCCAGCCCTTCGACAAAATTGCTGCCGGCGTTGCTCAACAGGTTGAACAGGCCACTGAGGGTGTCGATGATAAAACGGATGACCGAACCGATTGCCTGGCCGAGCCATTCGAAAAAGCTGTCTACCTGCATGTGTACGTCCTGATGGAGTGGTGGCGTGGTTGCCGGATCCGAGCCTTGGGCTATTGATCGTGCTCCCGGGTTCCCGTGGAAGCTGCCGAAGGCTGCGATTTTTTTGAGTATGGCGCAAGTACGCAGGCACAACGCTGCCACTTGCCTTCACCCGTCATCCCCCTGAAGCTATACGCCTTCAGGAGAGCCCGATGAACCTTGTTGAACTGACCGAACGCCTGCACGCCATTCGTGACCGCAATGACTGGCGGCAATTTCACAGCCCGAAAAACCTGGCCATGGCCGCGAGCGTGGAAATGTCCGAGCTGGTGGAAATCTTCCAGTGGCTGACCGAAGACCAGTCGCGCCAGTTGCCGGCGGACAAACTGGCCCATGCCGGGCAGGAAATCGGCGACATCGTGCTGTATTTACTGCTGCTGTGCAGCGAGTTGGGACTGGACATGAATGAAGTGGTACGTAACAAGCTCGCGGACAGCGAACGGCGGTTCAGCTGATGAGCGACCGTCATTTCGATCAGTTGGCGACCCGCTTCGCTGAAAAAATCTACGGTGGCGCAAAAGGGGCGATCCGCCTCGCGGTGCTGCAGGCCGACCTGGCCGAAACCTTGCCGGACCGTCCGTTGCGCGTACTGGACATCGGCGCCGGCCTGGGCCACATGTCGTTGTGGCTGGCCCAGCGCGGTCACCAGGTGACCCTGGCCGAACCCGCCGAGCCGATGCTTGAAGGTGCTCGCCAGCGTTTTGCCGAAGCCGGGCAGACAGCGACGTTCATTCAGGCGCCGTGGCAGGAGTTGCTTGGTCAGCTCACCGAACCCTACGACCTGGTGCTGTGCCACGCCGTGCTGGAATGGCTGGCCGAACCCCATGCGATTTTGCCGGTGTTGCATCAACTGACGAAGCCGGACGGCTGGTTGTCCCTGGCGTTCTATAACCGCGATGCGCTGATCTACCGCAACCTGCTCAAGGGCCATTTCCGCAAGATGCGCAAGAACGACATGGCCGGCGAGAAGCAGAGCCTGACGCCGCAACAGCCGCTTGATCCACGGGAGCTGGCAGCGCAACTTGAGGGTCTGTGGCGGGTCGAAACCCAGAGTGGAGTGCGGGTTTTTCATGACTACATGCCGGTGGAATTCCAGGCCCGCGCCGAACTGCTCGACTTGCTCGAAATGGAACTGGCTCACCGCCGTCACCCAAGCTTCGCCGGGCTTGGGCGCTACTTGCACTGGATCTGTCGGCCGATCTGACCGGAGTGCGCAATGAATAGTCGTTCAGGTTTACTGGTGATCTGTCTCGGGTTGGCGGCCTGTCAGGGCAGCAACCCTTACATCGCGACGTCCAATCCCTTGCCACCGGCACCGCCCCAGGCCGCCGGCACTTTCGACCGCAGCGCCTACCCGGCGGCGCCACGGGATTACGGTCGCTACCGCAGCTGGGCCTGGCTCAACGGGCGCCTGCCTGCGGGCACGGCCTGGGCCGATTCGGAGCAGGTGGCCGAAGTCGTCAGCAATGCCCTTGACCAGCGCGGCTTGCGCCCACTGCACGACAACCGCCCGGCGGACCTGTTGGTCAGCGCCGACCTGCATCTGGAAACCCGCTTGCGCCAGGTGCAGGACGGCTCTGGTTACGGTGGCGGCTATGGCGGCGGGTATTACGGCGGTGGTTACAACCGCTACGGCACGGGTTACGGCATGTACAACAGCGTGCCGGTCGTCCGTACTTATCAGGTACAGGTTGTGGTGGTGCGGGTCGATCTGTTCGACGCAAGCACCGGTCAACCGGTGTGGAGTGCCAGTGCCGAAACCAGCAGTCAGGGCAACCAGAGCGAACGTGCCGATGCCCTGCGCGAAGCTGTCGAAAAGGCCATGTCGGCGTATCCTCCTAGTTAGCTTCCTGTTCAGGAAGCCTCCCGCAGGTGCATGTCTTCAATCGGAGAAAAATCATGTTCCGCCGTCTCGTTTTACTGGCCATCGCCGCGCTGCTCACTGCCTGCGCCGCCAACGAGGTCAATCATGACTTCGATGCCAGTCGCGACTTTGCCGCCTATCGCAGTTGGAGCTGGAAAGAGCCCGCCGTGCAATACCGTCCCGACGACCCAAGGATCAAGAGTGACCTGACCGAGCAACGCATCCGCCAGGCCGTTGCCGATCAACTGGATCAGCGTGGCTTGCGTCCGGCCGCCGCCGGCGCTAAGGCAGACCTTAAGGTGCAGACCTACCTGATCGTTGAAGATCGCCAGCAACAAGTGACCACCTCCTATGGTGGCGGTTATGGTGGCCCATGGAACGGTTATTGGGGCGGGCCGATGTACAACGAAACCCGCAACGTCAGCTACAAGGTGGCGACCATCCAGATCGACCTGCTCGATGGCAAGGACGGCAAACTGGTGTGGCGTGGCAGCGACGAGCAAACCCTCAGCCGCACACCGAAGCCAGAGGACCGCAGCAGTACGATACGCCAGACGGTCGGGCGCATATTGGCTAACTATCCACCGCGCTAAATGGCTTAACCCTCTAACACTACAGCCCCTGTAGGAGCGAGGCTTGCCCGCGAAGAAGACACCGCGGTTTTTCAGTCATTACGCGTTATCGTTCTTCGCGGGCAAGCCTCGCTCCTACAGGATCTTCGTCGTCACACAAGCCCACAATAAGTTGGTGGGGTGGCTAGTTGCCAGCAATCCGGCAAACCCTTGTCTACACTGCTGTTCATCAATGGAGGTAGCCCTCGGCGGTGCGCCGGCAAAGGAGTGCGCCATGTCTCCCTGCTTGCAGTTTCGTAGCCCGGCCCGGCAACGGGGATCGATCGGTTTGATGGCAGTGCTGACCCTCGGCATGGCCCTGGTGTTCCTGCTGATCGTGGTCGACAGTGGCCGCTTGTACCTGGAGAAACGCAGCTTGCAGCGGATAGCCGACATGGCCGCACTGGAGGCTGCCACGCGCAACGGTGATTGCGCCGTGGGTGCCAGCGCTACCGCCTATGCCACCGCCAGCGTAAACCGCAACGGCTTCACCCTTCCTGACCCCACGCGCAGCCTGGCGGTAGCCTGTGGCACCTTGAGCCTGGACGCCAACAGTCTTCGGGTTTTTGTGGCTAACCCAAGCAGCAGCGAAGCCATTCGGGTGATCGTCAGTCATTCAGTGCCGCAGAGTTTCGCCGGTGGCGTTGGCGCCCTGTTCGGCGGTGCGCCGGCCGGGGCCACCCTCAACCTGACGGCGACCGCCGTTGCGGCGCTGCCGCCACCGCTGGCATCGCTGACCCTGCGCACCACAGCGCTGAGCATCGATAGCAGCAAGTCGGCCACCCTCAATGCGCTGTTCGGCGGTTTGCTCGGCGGCAGTCTGAACGTGTCCGTGGCAGGGTGGGATGGGTTGGTGAACACCAACATCAGGCTGCTGGGTTACCTTGATCGACTGAAGGTCGACCTCGGCCTCAACGCCGCCGGGTATAACCAGGTATTGGGCGCTTCGGTGGCCGTCAGCCAATTGATCCAGACCGCCGTCAATGTGCTGGACCCCGGCGGCACCCTCGGCGCGACGGCGACTATTGTCGGTCTGCAAGCCCTCAAGGTGGCCGCTGGCTCCACGACTGTGGTGTTGGGCAATCTGCTGCACGTCGAGAACGGCAGCGACGTCTCAACGTTCGCGACGACTGTGAGTGTGTTCAACCTGATCGAAGGCGTCGTGCAACTGGCCAACAAGAAAAACGGTGTGGTGGCGACAGTGCCGATCAATCTGGCAGGGCTGGCGCAAATCACCGCTCGGGTGCAGGTGTTGGAGCCGCCGCAACTCTCCGCGATCGGCAATCCGAAAAACGCCGCGCTGGATCCGCTGGGGCCCAATCGGATCTACGTGAGAACCGCACAGCTTCGCACGTTGTTGTCGATCGACTTGCCGGCGCTGGACGCCATCGCGGCGCTGGTCAATGCCGCGGCGGATCTGGCAGGACCGCTGACCAACACCCTCAACGCCTTGCTCAATCTCGACCTGGTGGCGGTGCTCAATTCACTGACCTGTGCCATCGGCGTGCCCTGTCAGACGCCCGACGTCATCGTGCTACCGGGGCCGATACGGCTCGACGTGGCGCTGGACGTCGCCAGTGCCGATAGTTACGTCACGGCTTACAGCTGCATCAGCAACACCAACAAAACCCTGACCACCAACACCAGCGCATCGCTGGTGAACCTGAAAATCGGCCGGATCGATGCCGCCAGTATGTTCGGCAGCAACACCGTACCACCGACGGTCACGGTGCAGCCGTTGAAGCTGATCGATATCGGGATCAAAACCTGCCGCAGGTTTTTGTTCGTGCCCATCACCTGCGATCCGCGTGTGCCAGGCGTCGGTGGTGGCATCGATGTCGTTGCCGACACCAGTGTTGCGGCGAACACCAACATGCCCCATGTCTACTCCGCACCACCGGCCAACAGCCTGCCGGACATCAACCAGCCGCCGTTTTACTACTCATTTTCCACCAGCAGCATTGTCAGCAACTTGCTCAACACCCCGGTCAACCTTCACGTCGATATGTATGGCCCGTCAGGCAGTCTCGTCGGCGGTCTGGGGGCGATCCTGAGCAGCGTGACCAGTTTGCTGGTCAGCGCAATCAACGGCGTGCTCAACCCGTTGCTCGACAGTCTGATCAACACATTGCTGATAAGCCTTGGGGTCGACTTGAACAAGGTCGACGTCGGCGCCAACCTCAGTTGTCACTCAGGGCGCGCGTCGCTGGTGATCTGATCGCCCGTGACAATCGGCAACTCAATGCAGAAACGCGCGCCCTCGGCCGCGTTTCTTACGCTCAACCGTCCGCCCATGTTCTCGACGATGCCGTAACTCACCGACAACCCGAGCCCAGTACCGACGCCCACCGGTTTGGTGGTGAAGAATGGCTCGAAAATCCGCTCCAGCAACCGTGAGTCGATGCCGCCGCCGTTGTCCTCGACCCACAGCCGCACTGAATGCTCATCACGTTCGGCGTACAGCGAAATCCACGGTTTGAACGCCGGGTCGGCCTCGCGTTTGCTCAGCAACGCATCCCGTGCATTGACCATCAGGTTGATCAGCACCTGTTCCAGCTGATCGACGTAACCGCGCACCTGCACATCAAAACCGCTCTCGCTGACCCGCAGCTCAATGCCTTTGCCGCGCAAGCCTTCGGACAGCAGCGCCAGCGTGCCCTCGATGGCTTGAACCGGATTGAACGGCTGCTGCTCGACCTCCGAACGCCGGCCGAACACCCGCATGTGATCCACCACCTTCGCGGCGCGCTGGACTTGTGCGTCGATGCGATTGAGCTTGTCAGTCAGGTAATCGATTTGCGCATCGCCATTGCTCAGACGCTTGAGCACATTGACGATGGCCATGCGCATCACGTTCAGCGGCTGATTGATTTCATGGGCAAGCCCGGTGGCCATTTCGCCGAGGGTGGCCATTTTCGCGCTCTGGGTAAGCTGCTGCTGGGCGCGCCTGACCTCAGTGTTGTCGCGGCCCACGGCCTGAATTTCCAGCAAACGACCCTGGTCGTCGAACACGCCGCGATCCGACCAGACCCACCAGGCATGTTCCCGTCCCGGCAGTTGCAGGTTGATCTCCGCAGTGCTGACCGGGAACTCCGGGCTCAGTCTACTGAGGCGCTGGAGGAACGCTTCGCGCTGCTCCGGCGACATCCAGCTGCCCAGATTCACCCCCGGCAGCTGCTCGGGTTGGCATTCCAGATAGGTCGCCAGTGGCCGGTTGCCGAAGGTCAGCGTCAGGTCGGGGCGGTAGCGGCAGATCATCGCCGGGGAGTCTTCCACCAGGATCCGGTAGCGCTCTTCACTCTGTTTGACTTTCTCGGTGGCCAGGGTCGCCTCGGTGACATCCAGCCACAGGCCCACGGCTTCCACCGGCAACCCGAGGTCATCGCGCAGCAGTTTGGCTTCGTCGAGCAGCCAGTGGTAATCGCCGTGACTGTCGCGCAGTCGATAACGGGCGCTCACCGAACCCTCGCGCAGCAGTTGCCGGGTACGCTCGAAATAGCCGTCGCGGTCTTCGGGATGGACCCGCTCCACCAGCGAGCCTGCGGCGCAATCGGCGAGCGACCAACCGAGCAGCGGCAATAGGCTGTCGCTGAAAAACGTCGGTTGCAGCGCACCTTCGACATAGCGCTGCACGTAGATCACCGCCGGTGAACTGGCGATCAGGTTGTCCAGCCGGGCATGGGCGGCAGCGGCGTTCTGCTGTTGGTTTTTGATGTCGCTGATGTCGAGCATGAAACCCACCATCCGGCGGTTTTTACCGATGCCCAACGCCTGGCCTTGCAGTCGGTACCAGATCGGCGTTTGTGTCGTGTCGGGGCGATGCAGCCGTACGCACAACAGCAACGGCGCGCCTTCGTCTTGCAAGGATTGCAGGCGAATCGTCAGCTCTTCACGGTCGGCGGGATGAATCTGTTCGAGCCAGTCGTGCAGCGGAAAACGAGTGCTCGCAAGGTTCAGCGTACTGGCGAGCGACGGCGCCAATTGCACTTCGGCATGGTCGCTGAAGACCTCCCACCAACCGGTACCGAGCAAGGCTTGTAGAGATTCCAGCCGCTCCAGTTGCAGGTGGTGCTGATGCTCGCGCAAGCGCTCAAGCAGCGGCCCGGCCAGGGCGGCGGTGAGTTGCAACCAGTCGCGCTCACTCAAGTCGGGGGCACGTTCTTGCACCGGGTAGAAACCACAGAGCAACCACGCGACCACGCCCAGGGCATTGCGATAGGGCACCGCGAACCCTTCGGCATTGCCGAAGATGCTTTGCAGGCGTGGGTGCTCGCTGGGTGTCAGCTGTTGGGGGACTGAGCCATTCAAACTGTCGAGGCCGGTGCCCAGGCGTTGATGGGTTTCCCACAACCTTGGTGCATCGAAGGCCGCGTACTGCTGGTGAATCAACCAACCCTCGGCCTGTTCATCGAGCAAGGCCATGGCCATGCACGGGATCTGAAAACGCTGGGCCAGGCCTTGCAGTTGTTCGGCCAGTACCTCGGGCAGGCGCGTCAGGCTGCACAGGCGCAACTGCTCGCTGACCTGCGCCGCGAGCAACTGGCACTGTTCACGACTGCGCGCTTGTCGACGTTCGAGCAACAGATCGCCGATGTCGATCAACTGCAATAACCATCCTTCGCCCAACGGCTGCACCCAGCCGCGCAGGTGCAGCGGTTGTCCGGCGAGGCTGAAAAAGTCCAGGTCCAGGTTTTGTCCTTGCCACTCGGCCGGTGTGCCTTCGACCGACAGGGCGCTATGGGGCATGAGGTAATCGAGCAGGTGCGGTGACTGCGCGTCGGGTATCTGTTGCGCCAGCAGATGCCGCAACGGACCGCTCAGCTGAATCACTCGACCTTCATCATTCAGATGCAGCTGCAAGCCGACACGCTGCACGCTCGCAGGGTCTGGCGTGTTCGGGGTCTGTGGCGGGTGACGATTGAGCAGACGCCCGAAGAGTTTGTCCCCGGAGCTCAAAACTGCAGGCTCGATTGGGCCGTGAGGGTCGGCGGCAGATTGGGCACCGAGCCGATCCCCGGCAGCACCAGGAACGGCAGCACTTGATTCAGTTTACTGGTGGGGTAGTTGATGCTGACCGTCAGCACGCCGCCGGTGTAGGTGGCGCTGGCGTCGGTGGCCACGTTGAAGTTCAGCGCGGCGGGAATCCAGGCCAGCTGCCGGGTCAGTTCGGTGGTCGCGATGTTTCTGACCGCCGTGTCGTAATTGGCGGTGCTCGGGTCCAGCGCCACACTGCGACGCACCGCTTCGGCCGTGGACTTATTGAACGATTGCATCAGCAACAGCGGCAGGCTGTAACTGACCAACCCATAAAACACGGCGAAAAAAATCACGAATACCAAGGCGAACTCAATCGCCACGGCACCTTTTTGCTTGCGGGGGAGGCCTGTTTTCATGAGTGCGTCTACCCTGACAATTACTGCGTAGTGTCAGCATAGAATCATTCAGCCAAAACGGACGTTTTTTACCGGATGCAGAGCCTTGTCCTACTCATCTGGCTGACGCTTTGCGCAGCACAGGATGCCCGAGAGCGCCACATCGCCAATGGCCTGACCGTCGGTGCAGGTGTGCTGGCGCTTATCTATCTGTTGTGGACAGGGACTACGTGGCTGGGGGCCGAGGCGGTGCAGGGCGGCTGGGCTTTGTTGTTGGCATTGGCCTTCACCTTGCCCGGTTATGCAGTGCGACGCATGGGGGCAGGCGACGTGAAGCTGATGGCGACGCTGGGCCTTGCGACGGACGGTACGCACCTGCTCGGCGGTTTCATCGGCGCCGGGGTGGCCAGTGTGCTCTGGCTGCTGCTGGCGCCAAGACTCTGGCTGCATATGGGGCAGAGGCTTAGAGCGCGTCTTCGTTACCTGGAGCCTGGCGCGTCAAAAAAGCAGCCCTTTGCGCCGTTCGTGCTGGTGGGTGTGCTGCTCACACTGGCCTGGATGCATTAATCGCAGGCGTCCCCTGTTCTATGTACATAGTTGGAAAGTGCGTCTACTTTCAAAATTGTTGTTGTACAGCCTGTGGTGTCGGTGCAGGAGCAGCCAAGCCAGACTTGGCATGGAGTGGCACGTGAACAAGCTTACCTCGGCAGTAAAAGTTCTTGTGGTTGATGATGAGCCGTTGATTGTCGAAGAGCTTTGCGAGTTCATCGAGCTCAATGGTTATCGCTGTGTGTCTTGTGTCTCCGGCCATCAGGCGATCGAGCGTTTCAGCGAAGACGTGAATATCGGCTTGGTGCTGTGTGATTTGCAGATGCCTGACATGGATGGCATCCAGCTTGTCCAGGCGCTGCAGCGGTTGTCCGGCAAGCATCGGGCATTTGAGGCGATCATGCTCACCGGGCATGCGAACAAGCAGGATGTGATCAAGGCTTTGCGTATCGGGTTCGCCGATTACTATCAGAAGCCGATTGATCTGGCTGAGTTGCTCGAAGGTTTGCAGCGTCAGGAGGTGGCCTTGCAGGAGCGGCAGAGAAATCTGCAGTTGGGGCATTTGAGTCAGAAGCTGCAGTATCTTTGTGAATCGATCGATGAGCTTTATCAGGATCTGGACAAGGTTCGTCGGGGGGCGTCTCCGGAACCTGTGTCAGGTTCAGTTGACGGTGTGGTCGGTGAACCGGAGCGGGTGGTGGGGATGCCGGCGGTGTTCAATCAGTTGTCGCCGCGGCAGTTGGAGGTGGCGCAGTTGGTGGGCAAGGGGCAGACCAATTATCAGATTGCCTGTGAGTTGGGGATTACCGAGAACACGGTGAAGCTTTATGTGTCGCAGGTGTTGCGGTTGACGCATATGCATAATCGTACGCAGGTGGCGTTGGCGTTGTCGCCCGGGAATGCCGGGGGGCGGCGGGTTTCTGCGCACTGATCTTGGCGGCCTTTGGGCCGACCAGGTTCTTGTTGATCGGGTACATATCCATTTCTGCGGTAACGGCCACTTAGGGTTCCGCTCTTACAGCGGGTCACTTTTGGCAAACGCCCCAAAAGTAACCAAAAGGTCACGCCCCGAACGTACGGCCCCTCGCTAAGGCTCGGGGTTCCTTCGCTCCGGTATTCATCTGGGGGCATCGCCCTACGGTTGGCTTCGCTTCAACCTACATGCGATGTGTTCGACTGCGTCGAACGGCGCTACGCGCCAATCCCCAGATGAACACCTCCACTCAGCCTCCCGAAGGGGCGGGTGAATCAAGATCAAAAGCGGCAGGCGAGCTAACGCTCGGCCTGTAGTTTGGCGGGTGTATGCCGCTCCCCTGTGAGCTGCCGAAGGCTGCGATCTTTTGATCCTGGCGGCCTGACAGCCGACCAATCTCTCCCAGACATACACCGACCCACTTGTAGGAGCGAGCGGTGCGGCGATCCGACTTGCCCGCGAAGACGGCCTTACAGGCAACGATGTTTATTGGTCGGTAAAAACGTCAGAACCTTCCCACATGTTTTTCAGGTTGCCCGTCGGAAGCGGCGTCTCTAGCCTTTGTCCGTCGCTGACAATTCAGCGACCGGGCGTCGCGGCTCGATTCTTGAGGCATAATCGCTCCACCGAACAACAACACTTTTTGGTGTCTGTCGTTTCGTGTCATGGCGACTGTGCGCGGGATACCTTCGGGTATGCCGAGCAAGCCTCAGGGGTCGGTCCGCGAACCCGCGTACAGCTGCCACCCCAAATTGCGTCGCGGCAATTTGGAAGTGGCTCCATTTCATCCCGGAGGTGTAATCATGTTCAAAGCCACACCGAATCCCCCTGAAACCGACGACGTTTCCCCCTACGAATCCCCCGATTCGAAAAAACTCAACGAAGCCGCCGAACGCGCGCTCGACCACTACCTCAAGCCACCACCCAAACAACCCGAAGGCCGCAAACCAAGCAGGATGTTTCAGGTCGCCCCGGACATGGACAACGAAAGCCTGCTCGCTCATGTCTGCGAGTCACTGGCCTCAGCCAGCGTCATGACCAGCGACATTGCTGCGTATGTCGACGCCCCACAGCGGCATACGCTCCTGGCGATTCAGCAGGTGATCATGCTGGCCGAGCTGGCGGTGAACCGGGTGCTGGATAACGTCGACGTACCAAAACCCGCGCCACACAGCTGACCCCTTGCAGGAGCGAGCCCCTCACCACGGGCTCGCTCCTGCAGGATCACCGGTCTTTCAAGAACCAAAAGCCCGCGCCAGCGCGGTGAAGCTCGGTCCGGCCAGCACGATCAGCAACGCCGGGAAGAGAAACAACATCATCACCACGGACATTTTCGCGGACATTTTGGAGATGTATTCCTGCAAGCGTGTCAGGCGTCGGTCATCGAGCAGCAGCTTGAGCGCCAGCAGTGATTTCATCGCGCCGCCGCCCTGGTGAATCAGTTGTTGAAGGATCACGCAGGTGTCGGTGAATTCGTCCACCGCGAGCAATTGGGTGGCCTTGTTCAGTTCTTCGCCCAGTTCCAGACCGGAATCGACCCGCGCCAGTATCAGGCGCAATTCGTGGGTCAGGGTCGGTAGCAGTTGTTTGCCTTCGACGCTCAATACTCGCAGTGACTGTTCCACCGCCATGCCGGATTCGAACAGGATGCGCAGCAGTGGAATGAAGGTTGATACCTCGATCGCCAGTTGTTTTTGCCGCTGCTGCGCGGCGGCGGCGAGCAAGCGTTTGGGCAGCAGGTAACCGAGGGCTGTGGCGAGGGTTGGAGTGATCCAGTGGTTGTTCACCTGCGGGAAGAACAGGCCCTGAATCAACAGGCACAGGGCCAACGCCAGCACCGGTGTGCCGATCTGGCAGGCGGCGAACAGCGAGCGTTGTCGGGCGCTGCGCCAGCCGAGGCGGTTGAGCAGGGTCTGGGTTTCGTTGTCCAGTTGGATCGAACGCTGACCGATGCGGCTGTCGCCCAGCAGTTGTAGCCAGTGACTGACGCGATGGTCGCTCAGCGGTTTGCCGTCCAGCCGTTGGGCTACCTGGCGTGCACGCCGGTGCTGGTCCAGCAGGCCACTGAGCAGCAACAGCGTGGCCGCCAGAAACAGCAGTGCGCTCAGCAGCAGGGCGATTTTCATACGCTTCGCAACATGCGCCACAGCGCCAGGCAGCCCACGACCTGCAAGCCGAACGCGGTCGCCAGCATCATTTGTCCCGAGCCGCTGTTCCACATGGCCAACAGGTATTTCGGATTGGACACCAAAAAGTAACCGGCAAGCCCCACAGGCATCAGCCCCAGCACCACGGCCGTGACGCGGGTTTCGCCGGTCATGGCGCGCAGTTGGCGCGCCGCCTGGTCTCGTTCGCGGATCATTTTGATCAGGTTTTCAAACAGCTCACTGGCATTGCCGCCGTAGCGGTGATTGACCTTCAGGCCCAGGGCGAACAGGCGAAACTCGTCTTTCTCATACAGCTCGGCGAGGTCCGAGATGGCGTCCGGCAGGCTGACGCCCAAGTGCACGTTGCGTTGAACCCGAGCCATGGCGTCTTTCAGTGGCGCTTCGGCGGCGTTGATGGCGCCCAGCACTGCATCGGCCAGGGTGCGTCCGGACTTCAGGCTGCGCACGGTGTGATCGAGCAACGTCGGCAGTTGTTCGATCATGCGCTTGAGCCGGCGCTGATAACGCCAGCTGATGTACAACCGCAGAGCGAGGGGCGGCACCAGTAGCAACATCAACAAACCGATCCAGCCCGCGAGGGCAAACCCCAGCAGGGCGCCCAAGGCCCAGAGCAGCAGCCACGACCCGATGCGCTCGGTGGGGCGCCCGAGGCCGGCGCGTAGAAAGGTCCGTTCCAGGCCAGACCAGGATGATTTCGCCACGGTCAGTTGCGGTTGCCCTTGGGCCAGGCGGGCGAGGGTTCGGTCGATGCCGGCCTGGCGCAGACTGTTGTAGAACAAACGGATCGACACCCCCAACAGCGTCAGGCAAAGCAGGATGAGCAGCGCCGGTTTGAGCATGCCGTGACCCTCAATGCGCCAAGGGAGAGAGTGCCGACTCGCGACGCAGTTTGTCGCCGGCGGGGTTGGCCGCCTCGCGCAGAAAACCGCGGCCGGTGTGTCGGTCGAAGCGGAACAGGGTGTTGGTCACGTAGACGTCGTCACGAATACCGACGACCTCCACCACTTCGCTGACGCAGCGGCGGCCATCGGGCAGGCGCGTGAGTTGGATCACTACGTCCAGCGCCGCGCAAATCATTTGCCGCAGGGTGCGTTCGGCGATGAGCCGCCCGGTCAGGCCCACCAGCGTCTCCAGGCGCAACAGTGCATCCTGGGCGTTGTTGGCGTGCACGGTGCTCATGGAGCCGTCGTGCCCGGTGTTCATGGCGGTGAGCACGTCGACCACTTCGACGCCGCGAATCTCGCCGAGGATGATCCGGTCCGGGCGCATCCGCAGCGCGTTGCGAATCAGGTCGCTGGCCTTCACTTCGCCGTGGCCTTCGGCATTCGGCGGCCGGGTTTCCAGGCGTACCACGTGAGGATGGCCGAGTTGCAGTTCGGCGACGTCTTCGATGGTGACCAGCCGTTCGTGAGGGGCGATCAATTGGCTGAGAATGTTCAGCAGCGTGGTCTTGCCGGTGCCGGTACCGCCGCTGACCAGGATGTTGCAACGCTTGCCCACAGCCTCCTGAATGAACTCGAAGATCGCCTGGTCGATGGTTTGCATCGCCATCAGGTCGGTGCTTTTGAGCATGTCCTTGCGAAATTTTCGAATCGACAGGCACGGGCCGTCGAGGGCAATCGGCGGGATGATCGCGTTGACCCGGCTGCCATCGGGCAGGCGCGCATCGACCATCGGCGAAGACTCATCGAGCCGTCGGCCCAGGGGCGCGAGAATCCGTTGCATGACCCGCTCGACGTGGTGGTCGTCGATGAACCGCAGGTCACTGAGGTGCAACACTCCCTCACGTTCGACGAACACCCGGTGCGGGCCGTTGACCAATATTTCGGTCACCGCCGAGTCGCGCAGCAGCACTTCCAGCGGACCGAAACCGGTGAGTTCGTCGACGATTTCTTCCGCCAGCCGTTCCATCTCGTAGCGGGAAATCGCCAGGTGCAGACGGGCGATGTATTCGGCGACTTTGTCGGTGACGAACTGCGACAGCATGGGCCGCGACCCTTCCAGCAGGTTTTTTCCGGACTCTTCGATGGCGTCGATGATGTAGCGGTGCAGCACCAGTTTCAGGCCTTCGTGGTCGGTATTGCCGGTCGGCCCGTGCGAAGGCGCGCCGAAGAGTTTTTCCCCGCTCATTGCACGCCCCTCAACCGGTTGAACCAGCCGGCCTTGGGCTTATCCGGGCTTTCGGAGCGTTTGGCCAGCTGTTCGCCGAGGGCGCGCAGGCTTTGGGTCAGGCCCTCGCGCGGGGCCAGCTCGAACAGGCTCAGCCCTTGATTCTTGGCGTTGAGTCGCACTTCCGGGCTGTAGGCAAACACCGCGATCACCTCCATGCCGAAAGTTTTGCCCAAGGTGTCGGAGTCCGGCGGGACGCTGCGCAGGTAGCGGTCCACCAGCAACCTGGCGTGGTCGAGCTTCAGGCCTTTTTCGCGCCAGCGGCTGAGCACCTCAAGGTTGCGTCGGCAGTCGAGCACGTTTTGATCGGTGTACCACAGCAACTTGTCGCAATGGCTGACGAAGGTGCGCAAGGCTTCGCTGTCCGACTGGCCGGTGAGGTTCACCACGATGTGCTGGAAATGTTGGCGCAAGGCACTGAGCAGCATGTACAGCTCGGCGGCGCTGGTCTGTTCGAGCGGTTCATCGTTGCTGGCGTAGGCGAGGATTCGCAGCCCGGCGTCGCAGGTGGTGAAGGCGCTGTCGATCAGCGTTTCGTCGAGGCGCCTGAGGTGGCGCAATGCATCGCCGAAATGAAACGAACTCTCCAACCCCAGCAAGGCCAGGCTGTCGCCACGGGGCAGCCCCAGATCCAGCAACAGCGTTTGCTGGCCGCTCTTTTGCACCACGTGCGCCAGGTGGTTGGCGAGCAACGCGCCGTCGCCATTGCCCTGCGCGCCGTAAAGTACGGTCAGGCCACCTTGTGGAATCTGTTGGGTGTTCGGCGCCACGGTCGGCAGGCGTTTACTCAGGCGTCGCACCAGGCCGGCGACTTCGCTGGACCGCGAGCCGTAAGAGACGAAATCCCGCGCACCGGCACGCATGGCGTTGAGCACCAGTTGGTTGTCCATGCCGTCGCCCAGGGCCACGATCGCCAGCATCGGTTTGGCTTCCAGGGCACCTTCGATCAACGCGCTCTGGGCCACCACATGCTCATGGTCCAGGCCCACGAACACCAGGCTGGCGAAGGTCACGTCCACCAGCGTCAGGAGCTCGTCGAGGTTGCCGCCCCCGGCGCTGATCACTCGACCCAAAGGGGCGAGCGCCCCTTGCAGCCACTCGAAGTCGGTGTTGTTGCGTGTGATCGCGAGGAAGGTCTGGCTCAGGTTCTGGCTTTGGCTCATTGCGATAATCCGCCGTGTTTATCGACGCGGCCGTTTTCGAGGAAGTGCGGCGTGAAACTTCTGCGCATGGAGAGTCCTCGCTCGATTCAGGGCGTTTGTTGGGTGACGGCATTGCCGCGAATGACTTCCACGCTCGGCTTGCGAGGTGCTGCGCCTCTGGGGGCGGGGGATTGTGGAGTGCCGGCCAGGGCCAGTTGACTGAACTGCACCAGCTCGCGGTTGGCGTTGGCCAGGCTCGCCGATGAGTCACCACGGCCGGCCCAGTATTGGCTCAGGCGTTGTTCTTCGGCGCTGCGCACAGCCAGACGCAAAACCCCGACCTGTGCCGCGAGCATCAGGCGGCTCAAGAGGGATTCAGGGACGGCGAGCAACACGGTGCGGGCGCTGGTGCGCAGTTGTTCCTGCTTGAGTTTCTCTTCATGGCTGAGTGCCGGGTTGGCAGGCTTGCCATCATTCGTCAGCCCCAACTGCTCGCCGACCCCGAGTACGCGCAACGCCGGGACCACGACCTGGGCCGACTGCTGGAGGTTGTTGGTGTCCATGCGCAGAAACAGCAGCACATCGACATAATCGCCGGGGCTCAATTGGCCGCCGACATTGATCACATCATCCGCCGCCACGGCGAGGGCGCGTTCATCGGCGCGGATCATCCGCGCCAGCGTACCGCCGGCTTCGAAACTCTGATCATTGAGCCAACTGCCGGCGGTGAGCGCGCGCCAGGGTGTACGGCCAATGGCTTGTTCGAGACGGGTCAGGCAGCCCACCGGGGCGGTACGCAGTTTTTCCAGGGTCACGTCGGCGGCGGTGATCTGCTCGAACGGTGCGATATCACGCAGCAGCACCACCACCGGTTGGCGGGTCGGGTCGTCCACCGAGACCTGTATCGAGGGCGTTGATGTGCCGATTTGCGCGACAGGCTCGGGGGCCGGTTGGCGACTCAGCGCCAGCCCCCAGTAACCGGCAATGATGGCGCCTGCCAGAAACAGCCCGGCCAGGCCCAGGGTGACGCGGCTGTTCATGAAGGCTCTCCCCCTTTCCTGCGGCGTAACGCCCCCAAGCCTTCTAACGAGATGACTTCGTAATCAGGCAGTTATGAACGTGGGACTGTTTCGCTATTTGACGGTAGCGCAGGTAAAGCAAAATGCCATCACTGAGCGGTAAATATCTGACAAAAGTAACGGGCTGATGCCCAAAGTACTGTTTTGTGACGTTAATCAACCGGTTACTGCTTAAGTATTAATGCGTTCTTACAGTTGTTGGGCATGGGTTTGCCGACAATGCTGATGCTGGCATATGGGAATCATGTTGCGGCAGTGCAACAACCGCTGTCATTCAGGAGACGCGTCATGTCCTTCTCTAAAACGGTTCAGAAGATCAAATCCCACATCGCTTTTTACAAAGACCTTGCCAAAGACACCGAAGGCGCTTCGGGCATCGAGTACGCAATCATTGCAGGCATGGTGGCCGTGGTGCTGGCAACGTTTGTGGCACCCATCTCCACGGCGGTCACCGCAATGTTCAACACGATTTCAGCCGCGCTTTGATTTGAAGACTGGCAATGGGCAGTCATTTGCCAATCCTGCAAAGGGCTTCTAACGTCAAGGCTTAGTCCATTGCAGGTGTTGCCCCATGAACGCTCCAGCCCTCCCTCGGCAACAGCTTCTTCTGGTCGATGATGAGGAGGATGCGTTACTGGAACTGGCGGAGTTGCTGGAGGGCGAGGGTTTTACTTGTTTTACGGCAACGTCGGTCAAGCTCGCCCTGCATCATTTGACTCGTCATCCTGATATTGCGCTGGTGATTACTGATTTGCGGATGCCGGAGGAAAGCGGCATATCGTTGATCAAGCGTCTGCGTGAGCACACGGCTCGTCAGCATTTGCCGGTGATTGTGACGTCGGGGCATGCGGATATGGAGGATGTGAGTGACATGTTGCGGTTGCAGGTGCTGGATCTGTTTCGCAAGCCGATCTATCACGTGCGGTTGTTGGATACGTTGAATAATTTGTTTCCGCAGCCTCGGGGTTTGCTGAGTTCCTGAGCGTACTGTGGCGAGGGGGAAAGCCCCCCTCACCACAATCCATCAGGCAACCGGCCGCCACTGCCCCACCATATGCTCGATCTCCCCGGCCCCCATTAACTGGAAGTCCCCACTGGACCCCGCCGCGCTGGACATCAGCGTCACTTCGCTGGGCAAACGCACCGGTTTTCTGAACTGCACCGCAATCTCGACGTTGGCCGTCGGTAGATGATCGCTCAGGGCAGCCAGGGTGCGCGCCTTGTTCCACAGGCCATGGGCGATGGCGCTGGGAAAGCCGAAGAGTCTGGCGCTGATCGCGCTCAGGTGAATCGGGTTGTAGTCTCCAGACACTTTGGCGTACCGGCGACCAATGTCCGCCGGTGCTTTCCAGTGGGCCACTTCGGTCAGCGACAAGGTCGTTGCAAACGCTTGCTCGACAGGCTCGCCTGCCAGTTTGACCCCGCGACAGAGCATCTGGCTTTCGGCTTCCCACAGCAGCCCCAATTGGTCGTCGAGCGTCGTCACTAACTCGAAGGTCGCGCCCTTGGCATGGGGTTGCAGGTTCTGCACCTTCACGCTGACCCGCACGCGGCTCACGCCGCCCATGGGGCGCATGACTCGAATGCGATTGCTCAAGTGAATCAGCCCCAGCAGCGGGAAGGGAAACGCCTTGGCGGTGAGCAGTTGCATCTGCAAGGCAAACGCCAGGATGTGCGGATACGTCGGTGGCAGCAGCCCGTTGTCGGCGAAACCACACACTTTGCGATAAGCCTCCAGGCGTTTCGTATCGACGTTGACCCAACAGTGATAACCCAGCTCAGGCAGTGCGGTGCCAGTGATTTTGCGTCGCGTCGCCGCTCTCAAATACAGCGTCTGCAGGCCCGGTTCGCTATTGAGTGTGTGCCAGTCGGTGGTCATGGTCAGGCTCCCAACACGCTTTGCCCGCACACGCGCAGCGCTTGCCCGGTAAACGCTCCGGTGCCTGGTTGTGCCATCCAGGCCACGGCTTCGGCGACGTCTTGCGGCAGGCCGCCCTGGCCCAACGAACTCAAGCGCCGCCCGGCTTCGCGTACGCCGAAGGGCAGGTGCGCGGTCATCTGGGTTTCGATAAACCCTGGCGCCACCGCGTTGATGCTGATGCCGCGCCCTGCCAGCAGTGGCGCCCAGGCCTGGGCCAGGCCAATCAGCCCGGCCTTGCTCGCGGCGTAATTGGTTTGCCCGCGATTGCCGGCGATGCCGCTGATGGACGCCAACAGGATCACTCGGCCGTCGTCGCGCAGGGTGCCGCTGTCGAGCAGCGCCTTGGTCAGCACTTGCGGTGCGTTGAGGTTGACCGCCAGCACCGCGTCCCAGAATTCCGGGGTCATGTTGGCCAGGGTTTTATCCCGGGTGATGCCCGCGTTGTGCACCACGATGTCGACGCCGTCCGGCAAGTGTTCGATCAGTTGCGTGGCGGCGTTTTCGGCGCAGATGTCCAGGGTGATGCTGCGTCCGCCGAGGCGCGCGGCCAGGGCGTCGAGATCGGTTTTGGCCGGCGCCACGTCGAGCAGGATCACCTCGGCGCCGTCCCGGGCCAGGGTTTCGGCGATCGAGGCGCCGATGCCCCGGGCTGCCCCGGTTACCAGTGCCTTGCGCCCTGACAAGGGGCGTGTCCAGTCCATCACCTGCGTCGCACACGCCTTCAAACGTATGACTTGTCCGGAAATGAACGCACTTTTGGGCGAGAGGAAAAACCGCAACGGGCCTTCGAGTTGATCTTCGGCCCCTTCGCCGACATAGATCAGCTGCAAGGTGCCGCCGTTGCGCAGTTCCTTGGCCAGCGAACGGCTGAACCCTTCCAGCGCCCGTTGGGTGCTGGCGGCGAACGGGTCGCTCAAGGTCTCTGGCGCGCGACCGAGAATCACCAGGTGCGCATGGTGATCGAGATTTTTCATCAGTGGTTGGAAGAATTCGCGCAGCTGTTTCAACTGATCGACCTGCACCAGGTCACTGGCGTCGAACACCACGGCTTTGAGTTTCTGGCCGTGGCCGGGAATCCACGCGGTGGCCAGGGTCGGGTCGGTGCAGTAGCTGTAAATCGTGTCGGTCAAGCGGTTGGCGAGGGTGCTGATTTTTTCCGTCAGCGGGCCACCGCCAATCAACAGCGCCCCCTCGACAGGCCGCAATCGGCCTGCTTGCCAGCGTTCCAGCCGTACCGGCGACGGTAGACCCAGGGCAGCGACCACACGATGGCCGATGGACGAATTGGCGAAGTCGATATAGCGGTCAGACATGAATCACGCTCCAGAAGCCGGGGTTAAAAGTGTGGACCAGGAATGGCAATTAGTCGTTCGATCCACGAGATAAGGCCTACGCTTGAACATTGCAGGTTGGTTTGAGCTTGGGTTTAGCGGGTCTTTCAGGAATTGCAGCCCGCTCCCACAGGGATGTGTGTTCACCATTGACTATCAGAAGGAGCTTTTTTCATGACTCAGCTGCGTCGCGTCGCGATTATCGGTGGTAACCGTATTCCTTTTGCCCGTTCCAACGGGCCGTACGCCACTGCCAGTAACCAGGCGATGTTCACCGCAGCGCTGGAAGGCCTGATCGAGCGCTATAACCTGCACGGTGTGCGCATGGGCGAAGTGGCCGCCGGGGCCTTGCTCAAGTATTTGCGCGACTACGGCCTGACCCGTGAATGCGTATTGGGCTCGCGGTTGTCGCCGACGACGCCGGCCTACGACATCCAGCAGGCCTGCGGTACGGGGCTGGAGGCGACGTTGTTGGTGGTGAACAAAATCGCCCTGGGGCAGATTGAATGTGGCATTGCCGGTGGTGTCGACACGGCCTCGGACGTGCCGATCGGCGTCAACGAAGACTTGCGCAAGATTCTCTTGCAAGCCAACCGTGCCAAAAGCACCGCTGACAAACTGAAAACCTTCCTGCAGTTGCGTCCCCGACACCTGATCCCGGACTTTCCAAGTATCGGCGAGCCGCGCACCGGCCGGTCGATGGGCGAACACTGTGAATTGATGGCCCAGACCTGGGGCATCCCGCGTGACGAGCAGGATCGGCTGACCCTCGAAAGCCATCAGAAACTGGCGGCGTCCTACGCCGAAGGCTGGCACAACGATCTGATGACGCCGTTCCTCGGCCTGACCCGGGACAACAACCTGCGCCCGGAGCTGACCCTGGAAAAACTCGCCTCACTGAAACCGGCCTTCGAGAAAAGTGCCAAGGGCACCCTGACCGCGGGCAACTCCACGCCACTCACCGATGGTGCGTCGGTGGTGCTGTTGGGCAGCGAGGAATGGGCGAAGGAGCGCGGTTTGCCGGTGCTTGCCTATTGGCGCGATGGCGAGGCGGCGGCGGTGGATTTCGTCAACGGTGCCGAAGGGCTGCTGATGGCGCCGGTGTATGCGGTGCCGCGATTGCTGGCGCGCAACGGCCTGACCTTGCAGGATTTCGATTACTACGAAATCCACGAAGCGTTTGCCGCGCAGGTGCTGTGCACGTTGAAGGCCTGGGAAGATCCGGAGTACTGCAAAACCCGTCTCGGCCTCGACGCGCCGCTGGGTTCCATCGACCGCAGTCGCCTCAACGTCAAAGGCAGTTCACTGGCCGTCGGGCATCCGTTTGCCGCCACCGGTGCGCGCATCGTCGCCAACCTGGCGAAGCTGCTGGACGCGGCGGGCAAGGGCCGAGGGTTGATCTCGATCTGCGCCGCCGGCGGTCAGGGCGTGACGGCGATTATCGAGCGCTGATTATTGAGGGCTGAGCACTGCGGCGTTTTGCTGCGCGGCCAGTTGCCGGTTGCGGTTGGCGTAACCCTCGGCCATCACCGAGCACACGATCAGCTGCAACGGGTGGTAGATCATGATTGGCAGCAGGATCAACCCAAGGCCGGGGTTGGCACCAAAGATCAACGCCGCCATCGGTGCTCCGGCCGCCAGGGATTTTTTGCTGGCGCAGAACACCGCGGCGATCTCGTCGGCGGGGCTGAACTTCAGCGCGTGGGCGGTGCGGGTGGTCATCCACAGGATGATCGCCAGCAGAATCGCGCTGCCAATCAACGCCGTGAGAATCACGCTGTTGCCCTGTTGCTGCCACATCCCCGAGACCATCGAGTTGCAGAACGCCGAGTACACCAGCAGCAGGATCACCAGCTTGTCGGCGATGTTGGTGTAGCGCTTGTGCCGAGCGAAAAACCTGCCCAGCCATGGCCGCAGCAATTGCCCGAGTACCAGCGGCAACAACAGCATTGCGCACAGGTCGAGCAGGGTTGAACCCAGGTCGATGCCGCCAGCGCCGCTGCCGACCACGAAACTCACCAGCAACGGTGTCAGGAAAATCCCCAGCACACTGGACAGGCTCGCGTTGAGAATCGCCGCCGGTACGTTGCCGCCCGCGCTGCCGGTGAGGGCCACGGATGAGGAAATGGTCGAGGGCAGGGCGCAGAGGTAGAGGAAACCAAGCATCAACAACGATGGAATGTGTGAGCCCAGCAGTGTGTCGCTCAGCAGCCAGATCAACGGAAACACCGCAAAGGTGAAGACTTGAACCATCACGTGCAGCTTCCAGTTTTTCAGCCCGTGGCGGATCTGCTCGCTGGAGAGGTTGACCCCGTGCAGGAAGAACACCAGGAACACGCCGATGTTGATTACATACTCAGCGTGCATCCCGCCGCCGGTAGCGCCGAAGGTCGGGAAGAAATACGCCAGCAGCGTGGCGATCAGCATGCCGCACAAGAACCAGTCGGTGACCACGCGTTTAAGGTGTTTGAAGGCATGCATAACCGGCACCGAATCCATTTGTAAGAATTGATGACTTAGCCTAACGTCGGCCCTATCAGCCGTCTTGCGACATAAGGCCAATCAATGCCGACTAACGGACAACTTACCCTCGAGCGGACCATCCCGGCGCTGACGGTGTTGCCGCGTCCGTTGTATGCGCGGGCGGAAAGCCTGAACGCCGGTTCGTGGACGCCGCCTCATCGTCATGATTGGGTGCAGTTTTCCTACGCCATCAGCGGTGTTCTCGGCGTGCACACCGCCGAGGGCAGTTTCTTTGCGCCGCCGCAGTGGGGCATCTGGATTCCGGCGGATCTCGAGCATCAGGTCGTGACCTCGATGCGTGCTGAAATGCGCAGCCTGTATGTGCGCCGCGAGGACTGCCAATGGGCGGACGGGCGTTGCCGGGTGCTGGAAGTCACGCCCTTGGCCCGGGAGCTGATCAAGCGCTTTTGCCAGTTGCCGGTGGAGTATCCACAGGGCGACAGTCAGGAGGCGCGATTGGTGGGCGTGCTGCTCGATCAGTTGGCGAGTCTGCCGGAGGTGGGGTTTTCCTTGCCGCTGCCCCGGCATGAGCGACTGCTGGGTTTGTGCAACGAACTGATCGAAAGTCCCGAGTGCTCGGTGACCTTGCAGGAATGGGCCGAGCGTTTGGGCATGTCGGAGAAAACCCTGATGCGGCTGTTTCAGCGCGAGACCGGGTTGAGCTTCCGCAGTTGGCGGCAGCGCATGCGGCTGCTGTCGTCGTTGAGTTTGCTGGAGGAGGGGGACAGCGTGACCAATGCCGCGCTGTCTTGCGGGTATGACTCGACATCGGCGTTTATTGCGGCGTTCAAGGGGTTGTTCGGGTTTACCCCTGGTGAGTTGTTCAAGCAGTAATTGTGGCGAGGGAGCTTGCTCCCGCTGGAGCGCGAAGCGGTCCCAATTCAGCCAACGCGGTGCATTAGATATTCCGCGTTTGCCGGTTTACGACTGCTTCGCAGCCGAGCGGGAGCAAGCTCCCTCGCCACAGGTATCGGTTTCGACCAGTTGGATCAGTGACTTCAGGTCCTGAAGCGGCGAACCAACCCGTCCAGCTCATTCGACAAGCCTGCCAGGCTCTGAGAATCCAGCCGCGCCGAGTTTGCCAATTCCGCCACCAACTGCGCATCGCCATGAATCTGGCTGATATGCCGATTGATGTCCTCGGCCACCTGATGCTGTTCCTCAGCCGCCGTGGCGATTTGAGTATTCATGTCACGAATCACATCCACCGACTCACGGATCTGCCCAAAGCTGCTGCGCGCTTCACCGATGCGGGTCACCGATTGCTGAGACACCTCCAGGCTCGCGTGCATCTGTTGCGTCACCTGACTGGTGCGCTTGGCCAGGTTGCCCAGCAGGCCGTCGATTTCCGCCGTGGAATCGGCAGTTCGTTTGGCCAGGGCGCGAACTTCATCCGCCACCACCGCAAAGCCACGACCCTGTTCACCGGCCCGGGCTGCTTCGATGGCCGCGTTCAGGGCCAACAAGTTGGTCTGTTCGGCGATGGAACGGATGGTCCCGAGGATCGACTGAATGTCGTTGCTGTCGCGCTCAAGCTGTTGCATCGATTGCGCCGACTGTTCGATTTCCTGGCTCAAGCGATCGACACTGCTCACCGCGGCATCGATCTGCTGCTGGCCTTCACGGGCCTGGCGCTGACCGCTGTCGGCCGACTCGGCGGCCTGGCTGCAAGAGCGCGCGACTTCGTTGGCGGTGGCGACCATTTCGTGGAACGCCGTGGACACCATGTCCACCGCTTCACGCTGACGCCCGGCGGCTTCGGCCATGTCGCTGGACACTTGGGTCGAACTCTTGGAGGTGGCGAGGATCTTGGTCGCGGCGCCGCCGATGCTTTGAATCAGGTTGCGGATCGCCGCCAGAAACTGGTTGAACCAGTTGGCCAGTTGCGCGGTTTCATCGCTGCCACGGATGTGCAGGTTCTTGGTCAGGTCGCCTTCGCCCTGGGCGATGCCTTCCAGACCGCTGGCCACGCTGCGGATCGGCCGCACGATCAGGCTGGCGAAACTGGCGCCGACGATGGCGAAGAACACCGCCAGTACCGCCGCGATGATCGCGATCAGCCAGGTCAGTTGAGTGGCCGAGCTCATCACGTCGGTCTGCTTGATCAGGCCGATAAAGGTCCAGCCCAGTTGCTCCGACGGCCAGACGTTGGCCATGTAGCGCTCGCCATTGAGCTCAACCTCCACCAGCCCTTTGCCGGCCTTGCCGAGTTGCGCGTAACCGTCGCCGAGGCTGCTCAGTGCTTTGAAGTTGTGTTCCGGCTGCTTGGGATCGACCAGTATGGTGCCGGTGTTTTCCACCAGCATCAGGTAGCCGGTTTCGCCGAGTTTGATCTGTTTGACGATTTCGGTGAGCTGCTTGAGCGTCACGTCGATGCTGACCACGCCGCCATTGCTGCCCAGTTTGTTATCGATGGTGCGCACGGTGCTGACGTAGGTCGCGTCATCCTGGGCCCAGTAATAGGCCTCGGTGCGAAGCGGTTTGCCCGGCTTGGCCTGGGCCGCCTTGTACCACGGGCGCTGGCGCGGGTCGTAATTGCTCAGCTTCGCATCGTCCGGCCAGGACACGTAACCGCCCGCCGCCGTCCCGAGAATCGCATAGGCGTAGGCCGGATGGCTGTTGCCCAGATCCTGGAGGAGGGCGAAGACCTTCTTGTCCATTTCGCCTTGGGGAATGCTCTCGGCATTGGCGCTCATGTAGGTCTTGAGGCTGTCGTCGGAGTTCTTGATCAGCGGTTGGGTCGCCAGGTAGTCAACGTTCTGGCTGATGCCATCAAAGAACAGCTGCATGGCATTGCTGACCTGACGAATCTCGCGGCCACTGCCGTCGACAAAATTGTCCTTGGCATCACTGCGCAAGTTCAGCACGACGAGGGTGGCGACCAGCACCACGGGCAAGCAGGCGATGATTGCAAACGCCCAGGTCAACTTCTGTTTGATGTTCATCCGCGCTCCAGTTTTTCTTGTAGGCCCACGCAGTACTGATGACTCGCGGATTATTGGCAGCCGAAAACGTTTGATACGCCCCGATCCTTGAGCGCGCCTTCTTGATTGTTGTTGAGGCGATTGTCAGACAATTCCTTTTCTCTCTAATGACTTCGGCTGAAGCGCGGGGAAATTGAGGTCTTTTGAGAAAAATCCTGCGAACGCCAGGGATCGAGGTTAGATTCTGTCGCAAATACCTTGGCACTCCGTCGTCAACAAGTGGTTCTCGCTCAGCTATGATCCGGGGCGGTCGATGAGTTTTGCCTGATTAATCCGGCACATTGTGTGCTTCTTGATGTTCATGGGAACGTTCATAGGTCGGCAACCCCTCCCCCGAATGAGAGGATTGCCGTATAACGAATGACTTTCGCGTGTTTGGTAATAAAGGACCCACAATAAAAGCTGATGAAGACTCCAAAACGCATTGAACCCCTGATCGAGGACGGTCTGGTCGACGAGGTGCTGCGCCCACTCATGAGTGGTAAAGAAGCAGCTGTTTATGTGGTGCGCTGCGGCAACGAGCTGCGTTGTGCCAAGGTCTACAAGGAGGCGAACAAACGCAGTTTTCGTCAGGCGGCCGAGTATCAGGAAGGTCGCAAGGTGCGCAACAGCCGGCAGGCTCGCGCAATGGCCAAGGGCTCCAAGTTTGGCCGCAAGGAAACCGAAGACGCCTGGCAGAACGCCGAAGTGGCGGCGCTGTTCCGCCTGGCCAGTGCCGGGGTGCGGGTGCCCAAGCCGTACGACTTCCTCGAAGGCGTGCTGCTGATGGAGCTGGTGGCCGACGAGTACGGCGATGCCGCGCCACGCCTGAACGATGTGGTGCTGGAGCCGGATCAGGCACGCGAATATCACGCCTATCTGATTTCGCAAATCGTGCTGATGTTGTGTACCGGTCTGGTGCACGGTGACCTGTCCGAGTTCAATGTGCTGCTGACGCCGACCGGCCCGGTCATCATCGATCTGCCGCAAGCAGTGGATGCGGCGGGCAACAACCACGCGTTCAGCATGCTTGAGCGGGACGTGGGCAACATGGCGTCGTACTTCGGACGCTTCGCGCCGGAGTTGAAACGCACCCGGTACGCCAAGGAAATGTGGGCATTGTACGAAGCCGGCACCTTGCACCCGGCCAGCGTGTTGACCGGCGAGTTCGACGAGCCGGAAGAACTGGCGGACGTCGGCGGGATCATGCGCGAGATCGAGGCGGCCCGTCTCGACGAAGAGCGTCGCCAAGCGATTCGGGCGGCGGACGATGCGCCACCGAGCAAAGCCGAAGAACCGCCTCCGCCGTGGATGCAGTGATCGGTTGACCCAAAACCCGGCTTTGGCCGGGTTTTTTACACCAGCAATACCCCGCACACTCAAGGACTGAATGTGAACTCCATCCGCAATGCTCAGTTGATCGTCGCCGCCCGGCTGATTTCGGACTTCGGCGCTTTCCTCAACATGGTCGCCCTGGCTACCTACGTCTACCTGCTCAGCAATAGCGCCATGAGCGTCGGCATCTTCCTCGCCAGCCGTGTCGCCGGGGGTATCCTGGCCAGCCTGATCGGTACCCGGTTCTATCGCCGCTGGGCCGGGCGCCTGCCGCTGATTGCCTTCGATCTGCTGCGTGCCGGTTTGCTGGGTCTGCTGCTGGTGCTGCCGGTCAGCCAACAAGCGTTGCTATTGCCGCTGATCGCGTTCGGCCTGGGGTTTGGTAATTCGATGTTCGCCATCGGCCTCAACAGCCAATTGCCGCACCTGATCGAAGAGGCGCAATTACTCAAGACCAACGCCTGGATAACCTCAGCGTCGTCTGCGGCGATGGTCAGCGGGAGTCTGGTGGCTGGGTTGTTGGTGGCGGGATTTGGCTTTGAAACAGTATTTGCATTGAACGTGGTCACGTACCTGCTGGCAGCGCTGCTGATTGTGCCACTGCGGTTTTGCGGACCGGCCCCCAGCTGTGATGAACCTCTTCACAAACAGGGCGAATGGCAGGCCTTGCGCCAGGGTTTGCGCACGGCGCCGGTACTGGCGGCGATGCTGGCCGTTGCCATGGCTGACACCCTGGGCAGCGCCGCGCACAACGTCGGTCTTCCAATCATTTCAAAACTGCTCACACCCGAGTCGGCCAGCACCACCCTGGGCCTGATGCTGGCGGTGTGGGCCTGCGGCAAGTTCATCGGTGCGCGAATCGCCAGTCGCCTGAAAGGCACGGACAACGCGCACCTTGAGCGGCGATTTTTCTTTGGCGTGTTGCTGATGTCCTGCGGTTTCATCCTGACGTTTCAGCAGCAGACCCTGTACGGTTTGCTGCTGTTTTCGTTGCCCGCCGGGATAGGCGACGGGTTCTCGGAGGTTGGCCTGATGTCGCGCCTGCAACGTGAACCGGACAGCCTGCGCCTGCCGATTTTCAGTTTTCTGACGCTGCTGCAAATGACCGGGTTTGGCGTCGGCATGTTGATCGCCGCGCCGTTCTATTCCTGGTGGACACCCGGCGCGGTGGTGTTGTTGTTCCACGGCATTCCCCTCACCCTGTTGCTGGTGGTGAAGGGGTTGGCGCTCAAGAATGAGCGGGTTCGACGCAGCAACCCGAGGCCAGCTCCTTGAGAATCGGGCAGTCCGGGCGGTGGTCGCCGTGGCAGTGTTCTACGAGGTCTTGCAGGGTGTCGCGCAACTGACCAAGTTCGCGAATTTTCTGGTTCAGCTCATCGATGTGCTGACGGGCCAAGGCCTTCACATCGGCACTGGCGCGCTGGCGATCCTGCCAGAGGGTCAGTAGTTTGCCGACTTCTTCCAGTGAAAAACCCAAGTCCCGAGAGCGCTTGATGAACGCCAGGGTGTGCAGGTCGTCGTCGCCATAGACCCGGTAGCCACTGTCGGTGCGATGGGCCGCCTTGAGCAGGCCGATGGATTCGTAATAGCGGATCATCTTCGCGCTCAGACCGCTCTGGCGGGCCGCTTGGCCAATGTTCATCGGTTGTCCTCCAGGTCTTTGGGCTTCCAGGTTTTCAACAGTAACGCATTGCTGACCACGCTGACGCTCGACAGCGCCATGGCCGCGCCGGCCAGCACCGGGTTGAGGAAGCCGAATGCCGCCAGTGGCAGGCCGATCAGGTTATAGACGAAGGCCCAGAACAGGTTCTGGCGAATTTTCGCGTAGGTCTTGCGGCTGATCTCCAGCGCCGCCGGCACCAGCCGTGGGTCACCGCGCATCAGAGTGATACCGGCAGCGTGCATGGCGACATCGGTGCCGCCGCCCATGGCAATGCCGATATCAGCAGCAGCCAGGGCCGGGGCGTCGTTGATGCCGTCGCCGACCATCGCCACCACGCCGGTTTTTTTCAGCGCGGCGACAGTGGCGGCTTTGTCCGCCGGCAGTACTTCGGCGTGAACATCCTTGATGCCCAGCGCTTGGGCGACGACTTTGGCGCTGCCGCGGTTATCGCCGGTCAGCAGGTGGCTGCTGATATTGCGGGCGCTTAGGCGTTGCACCGCTTGCAGGGCGCCGGGCTTGAGCGTGTCACCGAAGGCGAACAGGCCCAGCACCCGAGGTTCGGGGCTTTGCTCGATCAACCAGGACAGCGTCCGGCCTTCGGTTTCCCAGGCGCTTGCGGAGTCGGCCAATGGCCCGGCATTCAAGCCACTTTCTTCCAGCAAGCGCCGATTGCCCAGGGCCAATCGCCGACCAGCGAGGCTGCCGGCAATGCCGCGCCCGGTCAGCGATTGACTGTCGCTGACATCGGCCACGGTCAAGCCGCGCTCGGCGCAGGCATCCAGCACCGCCTTGGCCAGCGGGTGCTCACTGCCGCGTTGCAGCGCTCCGGCCATTTGCAGCAAGGCGGCTTCGTCACCCTCGATGGCACTCAAATGTGCGATGCGCGGCGTGCCCGAGGTCAGTGTGCCGGTCTTGTCGAACACCACGGCGCTGACTTCGTGGGCGCGCTCCAGGGCTTCGGCATCCTTGATCAGAATTCCGTGGTGCGCCGCCACACCGGTGCCTGCCATGATTGCGGTCGGAGTGGCCAACCCGAGCGCACAAGGACAGGCGATCACCAACACCGCGACGGCGTTGATCAATGCAGTTTCCAGCGGCGCGCCATACAGCCACCAACCAACCAGGGTCGCCAGTGCAATCAGCAGCACCACGGGCACGAACACCTGGCTGACTTTATCCACCAGTTTCTGGATCGGCGCTTTCGCCGCCTGCGCGTCTTCGACCAGGCGGATGATCCGCGCCAGCACGGTTTCTGCGCCGAGCGCCATGGTCCGCACCAGCAGCCGACCTTCACCGTTGATCGCACCGCCGGTGACCTTGTCGCCCGGAGCTTTGGGCACCGGCAGGCTTTCGCCGCTGATCAATGCTTCATCGGCGTGGCTCTGGCCTTCCACCACTTCGCCATCCACCGGGAAGCGCTCGCCGGGTTTGACCAGAACCAGATCGTTGAGGCGCAAAGCGCTGATCGCAACCTCCTGCTCGCGGCCGTCGATTACTTGAATGGCTCGCTCCGGACGCAAGGCTTCGAGGGCGCGGATGGCGCTGGCGGTCTGGCGCTTGGCACGGCTTTCCAGGTATTTGCCCAGCAACACCAAGGCAATCACCACCGCCGAGGCTTCGAAATACAGGTGCGGCATGCGACCGGCAGCGGTGGCCCACTCGTAAATGCTCAAGCCGTAGCCGGCGCTGGTGCCCAGAGCCACCAGCAAATCCATGTTGCCGGCACCGGCGCGCACGGCTTTCCACGCAGCGACATAGAAGCGGGCGCCGAAGACGAATTGCACGGGCGTTGCCAGCGCGAACTGCACCCACGCCGGGAGCATCCAGTGCACACCGAAAGGTTGCAGCAGCATCGGCAGCACCAGCGGCAAGGCGAGGGCGATGGCCGCCAGCAAGGCCCAGCGTTCGCGCTGCAGGCGTTGTTGCTGATTATCGGTTTGCGGGTGTTCGACTTCCCAGACGCGGGCGGAATAACCGGCCTTGGTCACGGCGCCGATCAAGGTTTGCGGATCGACCTGGCCGAGCAGCTCAAGGTGCGCCCGTTCGTTGGCCAGGTTGACGCTGACACTTTTCACCCCCGGCACCTTGGTCAGCGCCCGTTCGACGCGGCCGACGCAAGACGCACAGGTCATGCCGTCGATACTCAATTCAAGGGTCTGCTGCGGCACGCTGTAACCAGCCCGCTGCACGGCGTCCATCAAGGCCGGCAGGCTGTCACTGGGCGCTTGCACCCGGGCCTGTTCGGTGGCCAGGTTGACGCTGACGGCCGTGGCGCCGATGACTTTGCTCAAGGCACGCTCGACACGCCCGGCGCAACTGGCGCAGGTCATGCCGGCAATCGGCAGATCGAAAGTGGTGGATTCGGACATCGGTCACGCTCCCTGTAGAAATTGCCTACAGGATCAACCTTGCCATGCTGGCAAGGTCAAGTGCCATGTCTCAGATCAAAAGATCGCAGCCGACTCAGTATTCCAAAGCTGCAGGCTTGAGGTACATCCCTTCCTGCGTCATCGCAATCCGGAACTTCAACACATCCCCAGCCTTGAGTTTGATGTCCTGCGACCCCGGCGCGAGCATGCCCGGGTTGCAGCCCGGCGCCTGACCCGGCAGCAGTTTGAGGCGCAGGGACACATTGCCCGGCGGCAGGTTGAACGAGGTGCTCTGTTCCTGGAACAGCCGCCCGGCCAACTGATCCTGGATGTACACGCCGATCTCGCAGGAAGTCGACACTTCCAGACGCTCGCGGGAAATGATCAGCACGCCGTAGTCCTCCCCGGCGGCTTGAACCGAAGGTGTCGCGGCAAAGAGGCTGAGGAAGCCAAACAGGCTGAGAGCTGACCAGCGCATGGCTGAATCTCCTGATGTCGAGTCATAGATGGACGCAGCTTGGCCGAGCGCGACGCCGATTGCCAGCCCGGCAGCTTGATTCAGAACTTGACCTTGCCATGGTGGCAAGCTCGAGACTGCGCGCAACCCTCATGTAAGGGCTTCATTAAAGGAGACGTCCCATGCAAGTGTTCAACGTTGAAGGCATGTCCTGCGGTCACTGCGTCAAGGCTATCACTGAGGCGCTGCAAGCCAAGGATCCGGCAGCCAGCGTACGCATCGATCTGGCGGCAAAAGAAGTCGGCGTAGAAAGTGCGCTGACAGCCGATCAGGTAATCGCCGCCATCACTGAAGAGGGTTACGGGGTAAAACAGGCCTGAGCTATTTTTAATAGTTAGCGACCTATCGGAATGTTCAAGGCGTCCACGCCCGGCTAGACTGTCAGCCTGCCGATCCATGGCTAACCTGTCTGCCCAACCTGGACGCCTGATGAACCTGCGCACAATCCTGATTCTCGGCGCCTTGAGCGCTTTCGGCCCGCTGGCGATCGATTTCTACCTGCCGGCCTTCCCGGCGATGGCGCTCGCTTTCGGCACCGACGAAAAACACGTTCAACTGACCCTGGCAGCCTATTTCCTAGGGCTGTCCATCGGCCAACTGGCGTACGGCCCGGTGGCGGATCGCTTTGGGCGACGGCTTCCCTTGCTGACCGGTGTCGGTTTATTCACTGTGGCCTCATTGGCCTGTGCTTACGCGCCGAGTCTTGAGTGGCTGATCGGCGCCCGCTTTGTCCAGGCGCTGGGTGGTTGCGCGGGCATTGTGATCGCCCGGGCAGTGGTCAGCGATAAATGCGATGCGGTGGGGTCGGCGAAGGTCTTTTCGCAGTTGATGCTGGTGATGGGCCTGGCGCCGATTCTTGCGCCGATGCTGGGCGGGTTGTTGGTCAACACGACGGGTTGGCAGTCGATCTTTCTTGTGCTGACCGGTTTCAGTGCGCTGGCCGGGTTGGCGGTGGCCCTCGGGCTACCGGAAAGTCTACCGGCCCATGTGCCGCGCCAACCGTTGTCGGGTGCGCTACGCCAGTACGGTCGGTTGCTGGCGGACCCGATATTCCTCGGTCATGCCCTGACCGGTGGTGTCGCCATCGCCGGGATGTTTGCCTACATCGCGGGCTCGCCGTTCGTCTTCATCAAACTCTATGGTGTGCCGGCCGAGCATTTCGGCTGGCTGTTCGGGATCAACGCGGCGGGGTTCATTCTGGTGGCCCAGGTCAATGCCCGGTTGCTGGCGAGACGCGGTCCGGCCTTCTTGCTGGCGCGCACTGTCTGGCTTTACCTGGCGGGCGGCCTGGCTCTGTTGGCGGTCAGCTCGCTGCACCCTGCGCACTTGTGGCCGTTGCTGATTCCACTTTTTGTCTGCATCGCCAGCCTGGGTTGTATCGTGCCCAATGCCTCGGCCTGCGCGATGAGCGGCCAGGGTGCACGTGCGGGCAGTGCCTCGGCGATGCTCGGTTGCCTGCAATTCAGCGTCGCCGCCGGGGCCGCGGCGCTGGTGGGTGTTTTGCACGATGGCAGTGCCATGCCGATGGCCATGGTCATCAGCCTGTGCGCAATTGTGGTGGTGAGCGTGGCGATGCTCACCCGGCGTTTGCAGAATGCCCGGGCGTTGGAACAAGCCCAGGCCTGAGGACGGACTCAGCCAGCAGTGCGCTGCTGACGGCCGGGAATCTGATGGGGCGCGAGCAAGCGCGCTTCAAGGGTTTTAGTGAAGGCCAAGGCTTCGGCTTCACTGCGGAACGTCACAGCGTGTTGATCCAGGCGAACCTGCCAGCGGGATGTTGCCAATTCTTTTATCAGGATCTTCATTGCTGAGTTCCTCTTGTGAAAGACGTCTCGCAAAAGACATCACGTAAAAGATTGTTCGCAGAGTTTTCGATTGTAGACCTGAATACGATCGCAATTGTGACAACGATCAACTCTCTGACTGACGGCAAAAGATCGCTGGCGCAGCGATCTTTTGATCTTCGGGTCAGAACCCTTCAAGCACAATCTTGCCCTTGGACTTGCCGCTTTCCAGCCGTTCATGGGCGCGACGCAGGTTGGCGGCGTTGATGGTTCCGAAGTGCTCACCGACCGTGGTTTTCAGTGTGCCGGCATCGATCAGCCCGGCGACGCGGTTGAGCAGTTTGTGTTGCTCGATCATGTCGGCGGTTTCGAACAGCGAGCGGGTGTACATGAACTCCCAGTGCAGCGACAGGCTCTTGCGTTTGAGCTTGGTCACGTCCAGCGCCTTCGGATCATCGATCAGCGCCAGTTTGCCTTGCGGCGCCAATGCCTCCACCAATTGATCCAGGTGTTGGTCAGTCTGGGTCAGGCTGGCAACGTGGGTCACATGCTCGACCCCGGCACGTTTGAGTGCTTCACTCAGCGGCTGACTGTGATCGATCACCTGATCGGCGCCCATGTCACGCACCCAACTCTGGGTTTGGGCACGGGACGCGGTGCCGATGACTTTCAACCCGGTGAGCTGGCTGGCCAATTGCGTGAGGATTGAACCAACGCCCCCGGCGGCACCGACGATCAGCAGGCTCTGACCCTCATCGGTTTTGCCTTCGCGTATTTGCAGGCGTTCGAACAACAGTTCCCACGCGGTGATGGCGGTCAGCGGCAGGGCGGCGGCTTCGGCGAAACCAAGGGTCTTGGGCATATGGCCGACGATGCGCTCATCCACCACATGAAGCTCGCTGTTGCCGCCGGCACGGACGATGGAGCCGGCGTAGAACACCTTGTCGCCGGCCTTGAACAAGGTCACTTCGCTGCCAACAGCCTTGACCACTCCCGCCACGTCCCAGCCCAGCACTTTGGCCGCGCCACCTTCAGGCTGCACGTTCTGGCGAATCTTGGTGTCCACCGGGTTGACCGAAATGGCTTTGACCTCCACCAACAGGTCACGCGGGCCGGCGACCGGTTCTGGCAGTTCGATATCTTGCAGGGATTTTTCGTCGCTGATCGGCAGGGAGGCGAAGTAGGCAATGGCTTTCATAGTGGGATCCTGGGAGAGAGATGATTTCGATGGCACAGATGATTGGTTATTTCTCTGCAAGATAAAACCCGCTAAAAGAGCAGTCTCTTTCAACATTTTTTTGATAATCGGGGCTGAAGATGTTGCGTTTCGATGACTTGCAGTTGTTCGTTCGGGCGGCGGACCTGGGCAGTCTGTCGGCGGCGGCACGGGGGATGGATATGTCGGCGGCGGTGGCCAGCGCGGCGTTGAAGCGCATCGAACAACAACTTGGCGCACGCTTGCTCACCCGCTCTACCCGTAGCCTGCGCCTGACGGCCGAAGGCGAGGGCTTTCTGGAGTACGCCCGGGCCGCCTTGAGCAATCTCGATGAGGGCCGCCGTTTGCTGGCCAGTGGGCAAGATCAGGTCAGTGGGATTTTGCAGCTGTCGGCGCCTTCGGATTTCGGGCGCAACCTGCTGTTGCCATGGCTCGACGAGTTTCAGCGCGAGCATCCGAAACTCACTGTACGGTTGCTGCTGGGCGACCGCATCGCCGACCTGTTCCGCCAACCGGTGGACATCGCCTTGCGTTACGGCGAGCCGGAAGACTCGAGCCTGGTAGCCTTACCCATCGCACCGCAGAACCGCCGCGTGCTGTGTGCTGCGCCGAGTTATCTGGCCCGACATGGCGAACCACGGCAGCTGGAGCAATTGGCGCAGCACAATTGCCTGCTGTTTATGCTCGGTAGCCGGGTCCACGATCACTGGAGTTTTCACGACGGAAAACGTGAGGTGAGCCTGACCGTCAGCGGCGATCGCTTCAGTGACGATGCCGATGTGGTGCGGCTGTGGGCCGTGGCGGGAGCGGGGATTGCGTATAAGTCCTGGCTCGATGTCGCCACCGATGTGCTCGCCGGTCGCTTGAAAGTGCTGATGCCTGAATTGCTCTGTGAGCGCGCACCGCTGAATTTACTGTGCGCCCATCGCGCACAATTGAGTAAGCCGGTGAACCTTTTGCGGGAAATGCTTGCCAGCCGATGCGCTCGGATAAGCAGTCAATTTCCGACGATATCGGGTGTCGATCATTAGTCGCAGGCAAATAGCGAAATTTCTGTCAGGAACTATCACCACCAATGGATTCCCGAGGGCAGGAACCGGCGGTTAACCCGCTTATACTAGCGCCCGCCTCATGTACGCGCCGTCGATCTCGCAATGGCGAGTCCACGTTCGAGTCGGTCAGACCCTACGGTCATCACCGGACCTTCGCTGCACCCGCGAAGCAATGGCCTGGGTGAGCGGGTGGCTTTGCCCGGCTTATGGCGGTTTTCGCGTCTTGGCCGAGGACACATTACTGGTCAAGATGTCTCTGAGCAGTAGACGAAACGATTCAACAGGGAGTGAATACATGGAACATGCACCTTGCATCAGCCAGATTGCCACGTTGCTGGCTGACCCAAAGCGCAGCGCAATGATGTGGGCCTTGATGGACGGCACGGCACGGCACACTGAGGAGCTGGCGTTGCTGGCGGGCCTGTCGCCGTCTTCGGCCAGTGCGCATCTGGGGCGCTTGTCCACCGGCGGTCTGTTGAAAGTCGAAACCCGTGGGCGCAAACGGTTTTTCCGGCTTGCCGCGCCCGAAGTCGGCGCCGCGATAGAAGCCCTGGCCAGTGCTACCCTGGCCAGCGCGCCTCGGGATATTCCAGAGGTGTTCAAACGCACGAGCCCTATCGCCAAACCTCAGGCGGCGCCTTCGTCACTGCTACGGGCCAGGCTTTGTGACGACCATCTGGGCGGTACCCTGGCCGCCGATCTTTACCAGCGTCTGCTGGATGCCGGCTGGATCGAGCAGCTCGATCAGCGGGTCATGATCACTCACAAGGGTTCCACGCAATTGGCAGCACGCGGTGTGTTCATCCAGGCGCTGGCCCACCGCAACGGCAGAGTCGCCTGCGCGTGCCCGGACTGGAGCGAAAGACGCCCGCACATGGGTGGTTCCTTGGGGGCGGCCTTGTTGCAACTGTTCATGCAGTCCGGCTGGTTGAGCCTGCCCAGCGATTCGCGAGCCTTGCAGATCACGGCCACGGGGCAACGTGAAATCCATCGTTTCGCCAAGGAAACCGAGCTGGAAATGGCGCTTTAGAGCCATTGGGGGACGATGTCCGGGATTCTGGGCTTCAGGCGTCGTTCAGAGCTGTGGGCAGGTCGTATCCAGCAATAACCCCCAGTCACTATCGCGCACACTCGATCCGGGGACTTTCGGATTGGGGGAAGGTGGCATGGAAACACGAAGCTTCAGCGCGGCAGAACGACTGGAACGGCTGCCCATCAGTGGTTATCACCGCATCATTTTCATCATCATTGCCTTGGCGTTTTTCTTCGACTCCATGGACCTGGCGATGATGACCTTCCTGCTAGGCTCGATCAAAACCGAGTTCGGCCTGAGCACGGCGCAGGCCGGGTTGCTGGCCAGTTCGAGTTTCTTCGGCATGGTCGTGGGTGCCTCGCTGTCCGGCATGCTGGCCGACCGCTTCGGGCGCAAACCGGTGTTCCAGTGGAGCATTGTGTTGTGGGGCATCGCCAGCTACCTGTGTTCCACGGCGCAGAACGTCGAAATGCTGACGTTGTTCCGTATCCTCTTGGGGATCGGCATGGGCATGGAGTTTCCAATTGCGCAGTCGATGCTGTCGGAGCTGATTCCGGCCAAGCGTCGTGGGCGTTACATCGCATTGATGGACGGCTTTTGGCCGCTCGGTTTCGTCGCGGCCGGGGTGCTGTCGTACTTCCTGTTGCCGGTGATTGGCTGGCGCGACATCTTCCTGGTGTTGGCGGTGCCGGCGGTGTTCGTCCTGGCGATTCGTTTTTTCATACCCGAGTCACCGCGATGGCTGGAACAGGCCGGGCATCATGATGCAGCGGACACGGTTTTACACCGCATTGAAGAACGGGTTCGGGCTTCATTGGGCCGTTCGGATCTGCCTGAGCCGATTCGCCTGCCACGGGTGGCGAGTCAACCGGGCAACTTCTTCTCCGCGCTGCGGGAAATCTGGTCGGTGCAATATCGCCGGCGCACGATGATGATCTGGAGCGTGTGGTTCTTCGCCTTGCTGGGTTTCTATGGCCTGACGTCCTGGCTCAGTGCGCTGCTGCAACAGTCGGGTTTCGCCGTGACCCAGTCGGTGTATTACACGGTGCTGATTTCCCTCGGCGGGATTCCCGGGTTCCTCATGGCTGCCTGGCTGGTGGAGCGTTGGGGGCGCAAACCGGTGTGCGTCGTGACCTTGCTCGGCGGCGGGGTGATGGCGTTTCTTTATGGTCAGAGCGCGGTGTTCGGCGGCAACGTCAGCCTGTTGATTACATCGGGGCTGCTGATGCAGTTCTTCCTGTTCGGCATGTGGGCGGTGCTCTACACCTACACCCCGGAGTTGTACCCGACGTCGGCACGGGCCACGGGCTCGGGGTTCGCTTCGGCCATCGGCCGCGTGGGTTCGCTGCTCGGGCCAATGGTGACCGGGCTGGTATTCCCGATGACGGGGCAGGGCGGGGTGTTTGCGTTGGGGGCGATGTGCTTTGCGATTGCGGCGGCAGTGGTGTGGATCTTCGGGATGGAAACCCGGGGCAAGACATTGGAAGAATTGAGCGAGCCGGTGATCATCAATTAGTCACCGAACCTGTAGGAGCGGGCTGGCCCGCTCCTACAGGTTTATCGGGTGACCTTTAAGGTTTCACCAACCGCGCATCCAGGCTGTTCTGCGCCAGACGCTTGGCCTGATCCTGGGTCATGCCCAGATCGGTGTACAGCGCGTGGAAGTTCTCGGTGACATAGCCACCGAAGTACGCCGGGTCATCGGAGTTCACCGTGACCTTCACGCCGCGTTCGAGCATGTCGAGGATGTTGTGCTGGGACATGTGATCGAACACGCAAAGCTTGGTGTTCGACAACGGGCACACCGTCAGCGGGATCTGCTCATCGATGATCCGCTGCATCAAGCGCTCGTCTTCGATGGCGCGCACGCCGTGGTCGATGCGCTGGATTTTCAGCAGGTCGAGGGCTTCCCAGATGTACTCGGGTGGGCCTTCTTCACCGGCGTGGGCCACGGTCAGGAAGCCTTCGTGGCGGGCACGGTCAAATACGCGCTGGAACTTGCTCGGCGGGTGGCCCATTTCAGAGCTGTCCAGGCCCACGGCCACGAATGCATCACGGAACGGCAGCGCCTGGTCGAGGGTTTTCTGCGCTTCGTCTTCGCTCAAGTGGCGCAGGAAGCTGAGGATCAAACCGCTGGTGATCCCCAGTTGCTGCTCGCCATCTTTCAATGCGGCGGCGATGCCGTTGAGCACCACTTCGAACGGGATGCCACGGTCGGTGTGGGTTTGCGGGTCGAAGAACGGTTCGGTGTGAATCACGTTCTGTTCCTTGCAGCGCAACAGGTAGGCCCAGGTCAGGTCGTAGAAATCCTGGGAGGTGCGCAGCACATCGGCGCCCTGGTAATACAGGTCGAGAAACTCTTGCAGGTTGTTGAAGGCGTAGGCCTTGCGCAGGGTGTCGACGTCGTTCCACGGCAGGGCGATCTTGTTGCGTTCGGCCAGGGCGAACAGCAGCTCAGGCTCCAGCGAACCTTCCAGGTGCAAGTGCAATTCTGCCTTGGGCAGAGCGTTCAGCCAGTCGTACATTTTTGAAATCTCATCAAGTGCAATGGGGGCATTCTACAGATGCCCGCCGAAACAATGAGTAAAACCTGACCAGCCGGTTCATTACACGGCTTCCTGTTCCCGTCGATAAGCGTAGGTGTCGGCAAAGCGCGAGAGCAAGAATTCGGCGCAAGTGGTGGCCGGATACTTCGCCGGATGCTGTTCGTCCTGGCAACCGGGCAGGCATTCGATGGGGGTGTCGGGGTGTGGCTCGGCAAAGAACGGCATCGAGTACCGATCCACTCCCAGCGGGCTGATCACCCGATGTGGCGTCGACAGGTAACGGTCGTTGCTCCAGCGCGCCATCATGTCGCCGAGGTTGACCACGAACGTGCCTTCGATCGGCGGTGCATCGATCCATTCGCCTTTTACGTTGCGCACTTGCAACCCCCCAGCGGCGTCCTGGTAGAGCAGGGTGATGCAACCGTAATCGGTATGGGCGCCGGCACCTTGCTGATCGATGGAGCTGGCAGTGTGGCGCGGCGGGTAATGGATCATCCGCAGCACGCTGACCGGTTCTTTGAAACGGCTATCGAAGAAGTCACGCTCGATGCCCAATGCCAGGGTCATGGCTCGCAGCAGGGTTTGCGCGAGTGCTTGCATGTCGACGTAGTGCTGCTCCATCAGCGATTCCCAACCGGGCATCGACGGATGACGGTTGGGTCCGCGCAAGGGTTTTTCCGCCAGCACCTCGGGATGATCGGCCGGCAGATGCAGGCCCATGTCGAAGGTTTCTTTCAGGTCGCTGGGTTTGCTCGGGTCGAGTTGTTCGGTGGCGATGGCGCCATAGCCGCGGTGGTGGCGGGTCCGGGTGATGTCGATCTTGAGTTTTTCGGCGGCGGGCAGGGCGAAGAAGCGTTGGGCATGGTCGAGCACTGCCTCGATGCGCGACGAAGCGATCGGGTGGCCCTTGATATAGAAAAAGCCCCATTCGCGGCAGGCGCGGTCGATGCCTGTGGCGACCGATTGCCAGGCTTGAGCGTCATCGCTGTAGAGCGGGGCGATGTCGATGATCGGGAGTTGGTTCATGAAGTGTTCCAGGCGAGGTTTTATGCTGGGGCCAAAAGATCGCAGCCTCGCTTCGCTCGACAGCTCCTACAGGTGTAAGTCAATCCATGTAGGCGCTGCCGCAGGCTGCGATCTTGGCGGTGTCACGGGTAAAAAATCACTTCGGCATCTCAGCCTTCATGCCTTCGACGTAGTAGTTCATCGACGCCAGTTGCGCATTGGTCGCGCTCACGCCCGCCGGGATTTTCTCCACGCCGGCCTGATCCTTGATCGGCCCGGTGAACGGATGCAACGCGCCGCTCTTGATGTCGGCAATGATCTGCTCGGCTTCGGTTTTCACTGCGGCCGGCACCAGGTCGCTGATTGGCAGCTCAACCGTGCCTTCCTGCAAACCGCCCCAGTAATCCTGGGATTTCCATGCATGGTCGAGCACACTTTGGGTCGCCTGAATGTAGTGCGGGCCCCAGTCGTTGACGATAGACGTCAACACCGCTTTCGGCCCGAAGTGCGCCATGTCCGATGCATAGCCGACGGCATACACGCCACGCCGTTCTGCTGCCTGGATCGGCGCCGGGCTGTCGGTGTGCTGGAACACCACGTCCACGCCCTGATCGATCAGCGCATTGGCGGCGTCGGCTTCCTTGCCCGGATCGAACCAGGAATTGACCCACACCACTTTGATCTCGGTGCCCGGGTTGTACTTGTTCAGGGCCAGCTGGATGGCGTTGATGTCGCGGATCACTTCTGGAATCGGGAAGGAAGCGACGTAGCCGATTTTCTTGGTCTTGGTCATCTTCGCCGCAAGGAAACCGCCGACGTAGCGGCCCTCGTAAGTGCGTGCCAGGTAAGTGCCGAGGTTCTTGTCCTGCTTGTAGCCTGTGGCGTGTTCGAAGGTCACCTTGGGAAATTGCTTGGCAACTTTCAGGGTCGGGTTCATATAGCCGAAAGACGTGGTGAAGATCAGGTCGTACTGGTCCTTGGCCATGTTGCGGATCACCCGCTCGGCATCGGCGCCTTCGGCGACGTTCTCCACGTAGTTGGTGGTGATCTGGTCACCGAACTTCTCCGCCAGTGCCTTGCGTCCCTGTTCATGCTGATACGTCCAGCCGTGATCACCGATCGGGCCGATATAGACGAAGCCGACTTTCAGCGGGGCGGCAGCACTGGCGGTCAGGCTGGCGCTCAGACCGATGGCTGCGGCGACAGCGCAAAGCAGCTGCTTCAACGGACGTTTGTGCATGAACTGGAACTCCATTTTGTTGTGAGGTGTATCGGGTCAATGCAAATTGCTGACCAACAGGACAACAAAATCCGTGGCCGCATAACGGCATTCGCGGGCAAGCCTCGCTCCTACAGGTTTTGCGTTGCACCCAATCCCGCGATAGGCACAATTCCTGTAGGAGCGAGGCTTGCCCGCGAAGGGGCCCTAACGACCACCACAGAACCATCCCGGTGCACCCTCGCGAATTCACGCCATCCGCTGGTGCGAGTGTCTCCCGCAATAGGTCTGCGTCGACTTAGACGCCGGCGATCAACTGCCGAGCCGCCTGGCTGTGATCGGCGATCAACCCTTTCAGGTCCAGCCCCTCGACCTGCCCATCGATCACCCGCCACTTGCCGCCGATCATCACCCGGTCTGCCCGGTCCGCGCCGCACAGCAGCAGCGCCGACACCGGATCATGGCTGCCGGAGAAGCGCAGCTCATCCAGTTTGAACAGCGCCAGATCCGCTTGCTTGCCCACCGCCAGTTCGCCGATGTCGCTGCGCCCGAGCAACTGCGCCGAACCCTTGGTGGCCCAGCCCAATACGCGTTCCGGGGTGATCTTCTGCGCGCCATAACGCAGACGCTGGATGTACAGCGCCTGTCGGGTTTCGAGCATCATGTTCGAGGCATCGTTGGACGCCGAACCGTCCACGCCCAGGCCCAGCAACGCGCCAGCGTCGGTCAACTCGATGGTTGGGCAAATCCCTGAAGCCAGGCGCATGTTCGAACTCGGGCAATGGCAAATACCGGTGCCGGCCGCGCCGAGGCGGGCGATTTCGTCGGGGTTGAAATGAATGCCGTGGGCCAGCCAGGTGCGTGGGCCGAGCCAGCCGACGCTGTCCAGATAATCCACGGTACGCAGGCCGAAGCGTTGCAGGCAGAAGTCTTCTTCGTCGAGGGTTTCGGCCAGGTGAGTGTGCAGGCGCACGTCGAGGGTGTTTGCCAGTTCGGCGCTGGCGGACATGATTTGCGGGGTTACTGAAAATGGCGAGCAGGGCGCCAAAGCGATCTGGATTTGCGCGCCGTCACCACGTTCGTGGTACTCGGCAATCAAGCGTTGGCTGTCGGCGAGAATCACTTCGCCCTGCTGCACGGTCTGCTGCGGCGGCAGCCCCCCGTCTTTTTCACCAAGGCTCATTGAACCGCGAGTGAGCATGGCGCGCATGCCCAGTTCGCGGACACTCTCGACCTGCACGTCGATCGCATTTTCCAGGCCTTCCGGAAACAGGTAATGGTGATCGGCCGCGGTGGTGCAGCCGGACAGCAGCAACTCGGCCAAGGCGACTTTGGTGGCGAGGGCGAGTTTTTCCGGCGTGAGCCGGGCCCAGACCGGATAGAGGGTTTTCAACCACGGGAACAATGGCTGATTGACCACCGGCGCCCAGGCGCGGGTCAGGGTTTGATAGAAGTGGTGATGGGTGTTGATCAGCCCCGGCAAGATCACATGTTCGCGGGCATCAAAGACTTGTCCACAGGGTGCTGACGGTTGCTGGCCGACGCCGAGCACTTCGACGATCAAACCGTCTTGCAGCACCAGACCGCCACGGGCATCGAGCGCGTTGGCCGTGAAAATGGCGAGGGGATTTTTTAACCAGGTACGGGTCGCAGGCATAGTGGCCGGCTCCTCTGAAAGTGGGGTTCAGGGTTGCCAGCTCAGTGTTGCCCTGTCTGCTGATCCAGGGTCGCCGCGGGGGGCGAGGTGCGGAGTTTCAATCAAAAAAGCTTCGCGGGCAAGCCTCGCTCCTACAGAGTCATGCGTCGGACCTGTAGGAGCGAGGCTTGCCCGCGAAGGCGTCAAATCCAACACCCGATTACCAGGGAATGGTTTCACCCCGGTAGTTCACAAAATGATGCCCGCCCTTGCCGGCATACGCATTCACCTGATCGATCAACCCGCGGGTGCTGGTTTCCACATCAATGTCGGCACCTTCGCCACCCATGTCGGTCTTCACCCAGCCCGGGTGCAGCGACAGCACGGTGAGTTTCTGTTCGCCCAATTGCGTGACGAAGCTGTTGGTCATCGAGTTCAGCGCCGCTTTGCTGGCCTTGTACAGCGCCAGCTCCGGCGCGTCGGGCATGGTCACGCTGCCCAGCACCGAACTCATGAACGCCAGCACGCCGCTGCCTTCACGAATCTGCGCGACGAAACGCTGGGCCAGGTTGATCGGCGCCACGGCGTTGGTGAAGAACAGTTGACCGACCTCGGCCAGGGTCGCGCCACCCGGCGTCTGGACCTCCGGCCCCTTGACCCCGGCATTCACGAACAACAGGTCAAACACCTCGCCCTTGAGCTGTTGGCTGAGGGCGATGACCGCTTGCTGGTCGTCCATGTCGAGTTTTTCGATCCGTACCTTGCCCAACGCCTGCAAGGCTTCGGCACCCTGTGGGTTGCGCACGGTGGCGGTGACTTGCCAGCCGTCGGCCAGCAGGGTTTTCACCAGACCGAGGCCCAGTCCCCGGGAGGCGCCGATGATGAGTGCGGTTTTTGCCGTGGACATGAATGGCTTCCTTGATGTCTCGAGAGGGCTTGACCCTGGAGCATACTCCAGGCTTTAGCCTTGTTGCTCCCTGAATGTATGGAGCAATGCCAATGTGGACTTCAACGCAATATCGTCAACTGGTGCGTGGCAGCGGGTGGTACGACCTGATCGTCACGGCGGCATTTGCCACGCCGTGGAGTTTTGCGGCGTTGCATGGCGTGCTGTTAAACCTGAGTCAGACTTTCAATCTGCCCGGCGAGCTACCGCCGTTCGAGCCGGTGCACATGTTGATGGCGAATCTGTTGGGCTCGATTGTGTGCGTATGGGCCGTGCTGCGGATTCGCGATCCGCAGCAGATGTTTGGGCGATATGACGCGGTGGGGAGGTTTCTGTTTTCGGCCTGGCAGGCTTATGCGCTGGCCCGTGGGGCGAGTTCGCTATTGGTGATTTTCCTGTTCTTTGAACTGATGTGGGGTGTGGCCCAAGCGTTGCCTGTTCGTACGCCTTCGCGGGCCACCACTTAATGCCCCGCCCGCCACGGCTGCCCCAACGACACCGGCGCATACAATCGTGTGCGCACGGCATCCCGGGACAGCAGCACCAACACCACAATGGTCGCGACATACGGCAGCATCGCCAGCAGACTCGACGCAATTGCCAGCCCCAAGCCCTGCGCCACCAAATGCAGGATGCTGGCGAGACCGAACAGATACGCTCCAAGCAGCAACCGCCACACTCGCCAACTGGCAAACACCACCAGCGCCAGGGCAATCCAGCCGCGACCGGCGCTCATGTTCTCCGCCCACATCGGCGTATAGGCCAGGGACAAATATGCCCCAGCCAACCCCGCCATCGCCCCGCCAAACAGCACCGCCAGCGTACGCACGCGCAACACCGGCAAGCCCATTGCACTGGCGGCGTCCGGGCTTTCGCCGACCGCCTGAATAATCAACCCGACGCGACTTTTCACAATCACCCAGGCCACCAGCGCAAACAGGGCAAACGACAGATACACCAGCAGGTCCTGGGCAAACAGCATCCGCCCGATCAGCGGAATTTCACTCAGATAAGGAATCGCCAGCGGCTCGAAACCCGCCAACGGTTTGCCGACCCACGCAGCGCCAACGAAGGTCGACAGGCCCACGCCGAAGATCGTCAACGCCAACCCTGTCGCCACCTGGTTGGCGTTGAACACCAGCGCCACCAGGGCGAACAGTGACGACAACAGCATCCCGGCGAACATCGCCAGCAACACGCCGAGCCAGAGGTTGCCGCTGTTCAGGGCGACGATAAAACCGATCACCGCCCCAAACAGCATCATGCCTTCCTGCCCAAGATTGAGGACGCCGCTCTTCTCGCAGATCAACTCGCCCAACGCCACCAGCAGCAGCGGTGTGCCACAGCGAACCATGGCATAGAAAATATTGCTCAGCAGATCGATATCCATCACAAGGCTCCTGCTTGTACGGCGGTGGTCGAGGTGCGCCGTACCCAGCGCAGGTTCAAACGTGGTCGGTAGAGAATCAGCACGTCACTGGCCAGCAGGAAAAACAGCATCATCCCCTGGAACAATTGAGTGATGGCTTGCGGCAGGTTCATGCTCATCTGCGCGCTTTCGCCACCGATGTACAGCAGCGCCATCAACAGGCTGGAAAACAGAATGCCGATGGGATTCAGCCGCCCGAGAAACGCCACGGTGATCGCCGCATAGCCATAACCCGGCGAAACCTGCGGCACCAGTTGGCCGATGGGCCCGGTGACTTCGCAAACCCCGGCCAGCCCCGCCAGGCCACCGCTGATCAACAGCGCCAGCCAGATCAGCCGCTTCTCGCGAAAGCCGACAAAACCCGCCGCGCGCTTGTCCAGCCCGAGCACTTTGATCTGGAAACCGACAAAGCTCTTCTGCAACAACACCCACACCGCAACCAGCGCGAGCAAGGCGAAATACACGCCCGCATGGACCCGACCGTCCTCCATCAACAACGGCAAACGACTGGCATCGCCAAACATCGCCGACTCCGGAAAGTTGAACCCGGCCGGGTCCTTCAGCGGCCCGTGGACGCAGAACAGCAGCAGGTTCAACGCGATGTAATTGAGCATGATGCTGGTGAGGATTTCATTGGCGTTGAAGCGTGTACGCAGCCATGCCGTCAGCCCGGCCCACGCGGCACCGGCCAGGGTGCCGGTGAGCAGGATCAACACCAGCGCCCAACGGCTTTGCAGGTCGATGATGTTCACCGCCAATGCACTGCCGGCCAAGGCGCCGAGCAGCAACTGACCTTCGGCGCCGATGTTCCAGATCCGTGCCTGATACGCCACTGCCAGGCCCAATGCACAGAGCAGGATCGGCAACGCTTTGACCAACAGTTCGGAGACGCCATACAGGTCGCTGATCGGTGCAATCAACAGGGTGTGCAAGGTCAGCAATGGGTCGTGGCCCAGCGCAATAAACAACAATGAGCCACAGCCCAGGGTCAACACAGCCGCCAGCAACGGCGAGCACCACAACATCAGGCGCGATTGCTGGCCACGGGGTTCGAGAGAAAGCAGCATGTGAAACTCCGTTAAAGCGTTACGGGTGCAGGTGATTGAGGGGTGTCGAACTGGCCGGCCATCCAGCCACCGACATCGATCAGGCGGGTGTCGACGGTGGGCTGCAGTGTCGACAGTCGACCGCCACACAGGGCGCCGAGGCGATCGCTGATCTGGAACAGTTCGTCGAGGTCTTCGGAGATCACCAGGATCGCCGCGCCAGCGTCGCGCAAGGCAATCAGTGCTCGGTGAATGGTTGCGGCGGCGCCGACGTCCACGCCCCAGGTCGGGTGCGCGGCCACCAACAACCTGGGTTGCTGAAGGATTTCCCGGCCGAGGATGAATTTCTGCAAGTTGCCACCAGACAGGCTGCGAGCCGCTGCCTGGGCATCGGGTGTCTTGACCCCGAAGCGGCGGATGATGTCTTCGGCCAGTGCCTCGACTTTGCTGCGCTGGATCAATCCATTGCTGACCAGCCCTTGTTGAAATGCGGTGAGCAGGGCGTTATCCGCCAGGCTCAGTTCCGGTACCGCGCCATGCCCCAGGCGCTCGGCGGGGACGAAGGCCAGGCCGAGTTTGCGTCGTGCATCCGGCCGCAGGTGCGCCACCGGTTGCCCGCCGAAACTGATTTTCGCCCCGTCATTTCCCGGCAGCCGTTCTTCACCGCTGAGCAAGGCCAGCAACTCATCCTGGCCATTGCCGGCCACTCCGGCGACACCGACGATTTCGCCGCTGCGCACCTCGAGATCGATGCCCTTGAGCGAGCAGCCGAACGGGTCCGGGTTGTACCAGGACAATCCGGTCACGTTCAGAAACGCGTCAGCCCCCCTGACCTTCGGATAGTCAGTAATCAGCTCAGCGGCTTCACCGACCATCAACTGCGCCAGTTGCCGGTCCGAACACTCGGCCGGCACGCAATGCCCGGCCACTCGTCCGCCGCGCAACACCGTGGCGCTGTGGCACAGCGCGCGCACTTCGCCGAGCTTGTGGCTGATGAACAGAATGCTGCAGCCCTCGGCGGCCAGTCGGCGCAACGTGATGAACAATTCGTCGGCCTCTTGCGGGGTCAGTACCGACGTCGGTTCATCGAGAATCAGCAGGCGGATGTCCTGCATCAGGCAGCGAATGATTTCCACCCGCTGACGCTCGCCGATGGACAGGCTGTGGACCAGTCGCTCCGGTTCCAGCGCCATGCCATAGCGTTGGGACACCTCGCGGATTTTCGGTTCAAGCTGCTTCGGCGTACCGGCCGCAGCGCCCATCGCCAAGGCGATGTTCTGCGCCACGCTCAGGGTTTCGAACAGCGAGAAATGCTGGAACACCATGCCGATCCCGAGGCTGCGGGCCTGGGCCGGATTGCGCATGGTCACGCGCTGGCCCTGCCAGATCATCTCCCCTGAGTCGGCGTGTGTGACGCCGTAGATGATCTTCATCAGGGTACTTTTGCCCGCACCGTTTTCGCCGAGCAGGGCGTGGATTTCACCGGGCGCAATGCTCAAGTCGATGGCATCGTTGGCCAGGCAACCGGGGTAACGTTTGCTGATTCTGCGCAATTGCAGGCGGGGTGTTTGATCGGGGGGAGGCGCAGGGTTGGACATGACAGGCTCGGGTCGCAAAAGGATATGCCTGTGGATAAAGCAATTTCCTGGCCATTGAGTCAGGAAATCGGCAAAAGCCTGTTGGCACAGCCGTTGCGGACGCTGCCTCGACCTATTCCAACTCCTGGAGAGGCACCACTTGAGGGCAAGGTTTTGGATCAGGCTCCGGTTTTGCGCGCGATCAATTGGTCAAAAAACGAGCAATAAGCTGCAGGCATTGTCAGGCATGGGGCTGCGCCAGCCATGAACGGGTTATCCACAGCTTGTTCCACAGTATCTGTGCGCAAGCCGACCGTGTGGGCATAAGCACCGAGGGGCTTTCTTCTAATGGCGATAAACCACTCTAACTGATTGTTTTTACGTGGAATAAACGTTGCGGATGGCGAGTTGGACGAAAAATGAGCAAAGCCCGCAAAGCCGCATGACAGAAGGGTTACAGCAGAATGTGCTCAGGTTATCCACAGCCGGGTGCACAGCAGATGTGGGCAAGTGTCGAGAGCAAAGAAAATCGGGGTGCCCCAAAAGATCGCAGCGCCCATAGGCGCGTAGAGCTGCCGAAGGTTGCGATCTTTTGATCTTAACGCTGCAACAAAATACGCCCGCGACTTAAGTCCGCCAGCTGCGTTTGCAGCGTACTTATCTGCCCGTCGCCAATCGCCAATTGCAGTTCCACACCATTGGCCGTGAAGGTTTCCTCCACCACCAAACCACCCAGCTCCGCGACCCGAAGCTTCACCAACGCCAACTCGCCAAATGCACAGGCACAACTGACCGGCACCCGACTGATCAACTCGACTTTCGGTGCCCCTTGCAGGCATTTGTTGGCACTGCCGCCGTACGCTCGGGCGAGGCCGCCGGTGCCCAACTGGATGCCGCCATACCAGCGGATCACTACGACCGCGACCTGATCGCAATCCTGCGCTTCAATCGCCGCAAGGATCGGCCGGCCAGCGGTGCCACCGGGTTCGCCATCGTCAGTGCTGCGGTATTGATCGCCGAGCTTCCAGGCCCAGCAATTGTGCGAGGCGTTCAAATCACTGTGTTGCTCGATGAACGCCTGGGCATCGGCTGCGCTGGCGATCGGCGCGGCGAGGGCGATGAAGCGGCTTTTGCGAATCTCTTCGCGGTATTCGCAAAAACCGCTGAGGGTAAAAGGCATGGGTGTCTTAAATAGCCGGCGTCAGGCCGCAGCCTTTGAGAATGATGCGAATCAGGTTGCTGCCGGCGTCTTCCATGTCTTGCTTGGTCAACTTGGTGCGCCCGGTGACACGGCAGATCTGCGTGGCAAAGTCGGCGTAATGCTGGGTGCTGCCCCACAGCAGGAAAATCAGGTGCACCGGGTCGATCGGGTCCATTTTGCCGGCGTCGATCCACGCCTGGAACACCGCGGCCCGACCTTGAAACCAGGTGCGGTAGTCCTGGTTGAAATGCTCAGTCAGGCAATCACCGCCGCTGATGACCTCCATGGCGAAGACCCGCGAAGCTTGTGGCTGGCGCCGGGAGAACTCCATTTTTGCGCGAATGTATCGGGTCAATGCTTCTGCCGGATCGTCCTCGACGGTCAGGGTATTGAAAGTGCTGTCCCACAACTCAAGAATGTTACTCAGCACCGCCACGTACAAACCGAGTTTGTTGGTGAAGTAGTAATGCAGATTCGCTTTGGGCAACCCGGCTTTTTGCGCGATGGTGTTCATGCTGGTGCCTTTGAACCCGTGACGGGCGAACTCGTCTTCGGCGGCTTTGATGATGGTCTCTTCGTTCTTCTGACGAATGCGGCCGGCGGGTTTGCCGCCGTGGGCTGGGACTTCAAAGGTCATAGGCACTTCCGAACAGGTAGATGGGTGCAACCAGATGCGTTGATAGCGCACCCACGGGCCTCAGACAAGTCCTATGGCGATAAAACCTTGGGCACCGCTCCCACAAGCTTTCAGCGAGTCGCCGCCAGACTTTCCAAAAAACTCTCCAGAACCAGATGCGGGCGACGGCCCTTGCGTGTAACCGATGCCAGGCTCAGGTCATAAAAACGTGCCTTGGGTTTCAGTGCACGCAAACGGCCTTGCTGCACCCAGAGGCTGGCGTAGTGATCCGGCAGGTAACCAATGTAGCGCCCGGTCAGGATCAGAAAGGCCATGCCCTCGCGATCCGACGCACTGGCGGTGCAATTGAGCGCCTGGTAATGGGCCTGAATCTCGGCGGGCAAACGGAAGGTCGGGGCGATGGCGTCCTGGCTGTTGAGGCGCTCATCATCCAGTTGTTTGTCGTCGACATAGAACAGCGGATGGCCGACCGCGCAATACAGCAGCGAGCGTTCGCTGTAGAGCGGCTGATACTCCAGCCCCGACAACGCGCTGGCTTGTGGCACCACGCCGACATGCAAGCGACCGTCGAGCACGCCTTGTTCAACTTCATTGGGCGCGATCATGCGGATCTGGATCTGCACGTCGGGGCCGCGTTCCTTCAATTGGGCCAGGGCGTGGGTGATGCGCATGTGGGGCAGGGTGACCAGGTTGTCGGTCAGGCCGATGGTTAATTCGCCGCGCAAGTGTTGGTGCAGGCCGTTGACCTCGGTGCGGAAACTTTCCAGCGCACTTAATAGCTGCAACGCAGATTGGTAGACCTCACGGCCTTCTTCGGTCAGGGAAAACCCCGCGCGACCTCGCTGGCACAGGCGCAGCCCCAGGCGTTGCTCCAGATCGCTCATTTGCTGGCTGATGGCCGAGCGACCGATACCCAGCACCGATTCCGCCGCGGAGAAGCCGCCACACTCCACCACGCTGCGAAAAATCCGCAGCAGGCGGATATCAAAGTCACTGACTTGCGCCAGCGGATCGGGGCGACGGGTACTCATAGTTTAGTCCGGGTCTGACTGAAGGTTAGAAAAGTTGGATTTCACCGACTTTATCCCCGTGGCAATTTAGCTGCAAGAACGCTTTTGATCTCCACGCCGCTTATTTTGCCCTGCGAGGTTTTGCCCATGAACGTGCCTGAAAACGCCCCGACTTCCCTGGCCAGCCAGCTCAAGCTTGACGCTCACTGGATGCCCTACACCGCGAACCGCAATTTCCAGCGCGACCCGCGCCTGATCGTGGCGGCCGAGGGCAGTTGGCTGACAGACGACAAGGGCCGCAAGGTCTACGATTCGCTCTCGGGTCTGTGGACCTGCGGCGCCGGGCACACCCGCAAGGAAATCCAGGAGGCGGTGGCCAAGCAATTGGGCACTCTCGATTACTCGCCGGGCTTCCAGTACGGTCACCCGCTGTCGTTCCAGTTGGCCGAGAAAATCACCGACCTGACCCCGGGCAATCTGAATCACGTGTTCTTCACCGATTCGGGTTCCGAATGTGCAGATACCGCGGTGAAAATGGTGCGTGCCTACTGGCGCCTGAAAGGCCAGGCGACCAAGACCAAGATGATCGGCCGCGCTCGTGGTTATCACGGCGTGAACATCGCCGGCACCAGCCTCGGCGGCGTGAACGGCAACCGCAAACTGTTCGGTCAGGCGATGATGGATGTCGATCATCTGCCGCACACCTTGTTGGCGAGCAATGCTTTCACTCGTGGCATGCCGGAGCAGGGTGGTATCGCGCTGGCGGATGAATTGCTCAAGTTGATCGAACTGCACGATGCCTCGAACATCGCCGCGGTATTCGTCGAGCCATTGGCCGGCTCCGCTGGCGTGCTGGTTCCGCCGCAGGGTTACCTCAAACGTCTGCGCGAGATCTGCGATCAGCACAACATCCTGCTGGTGTTCGACGAAGTGATCACCGGTTTCGGTCGTACCGGTTCGATGTTCGGTGCCGACAGCTTTGGTGTCACTCCGGACCTGATGTGTATTGCCAAGCAAGTCACCAACGGCGCGATCCCGATGGGCGCGGTGATTGCCAGCTCCGAGATCTACCAGACCTTCATGAACCAGGCGACGCCTGAGTACGCGGTGGAATTCCCGCACGGCTACACCTATTCCGCGCACCCGGTGGCTTGCGCCGCAGGCCTGGCGGCACTCGACCTGCTGCAAAAGGAAAACCTGGTGCAGAGCGTGGCCGAAGTCGCACCGCATTTCGAAAACGCACTGCACGGTGTGAAGGGCAGCAAGAACGTCATCGACATTCGCAACTACGGGTTGGCCGGTGCGATCCAGATTGCACCTCGCGACGGCGATGCCATCGTGCGTCCGTTCGAAGCTGGCATGGCGCTGTGGAAAGCCGGGTTCTACGTGCGCTTCGGCGGCGACACCCTGCAGTTCGGCCCAACCTTCAACAGCAAGCCGCAGGACCTTGATCGTCTGTTCGATGCAGTCGGCGAAGTGCTGAACAAGATCGACTGATTCCCTCTTCTATATAAAGGCGTCCTTTCAAAGGACGCCTGTGGACAATTTCAGGAGCCCCGCATGAGCCTCATCCCGCATTTGATCAATGGCGAACTGGTGACCGAAGACGGTCGCACGGCCGATGTGTTCAACCCGTCCACCGGCCAGGTTATCCACAAGCTGCCGTTGGCCAGCCGCGAAACCATTCAGAAAGCCATCGACTCGGCCAAGGCTGCGTTCCCGGCCTGGCGCAATACGCCAGCGGCCAAGCGCGCTCAGGTGATGTTCCGTTTCAAGCAACTGCTGGAACAGAACGAATCCCGCATCGCACAACTGATCAGCGAAGAACACGGCAAGACCCTGGAAGATGCTGCCGGTGAATTGAAGCGCGGGATCGAGAACGTCGAGTTCGCGTGCGCGGCACCAGAAATCCTCAAGGGTGAGTACAGCCGTAATGTCGGGCCGAACATCGATGCCTGGTCGGATTTCCAGCCATTGGGCGTAGTGGCCGGCATTACCCCGTTCAACTTCCCGGCCATGGTGCCGCTGTGGATGTATCCGTTGGCGATTGTCTGTGGCAACTGCTTTATCCTCAAGCCGTCCGAGCGCGATCCAAGCTCCACGCTGCTGATCGCTCAATTGTTACTGGAAGCCGGCCTGCCGAAAGGCGTGCTGAGTGTGGTGCATGGCGACAAGGCCGCAGTGGACGCACTGATTGAAGCGCCGGAAGTCAAAGCGTTGAGCTTCGTCGGTTCGACGCCGATTGCCGAATACATCTACGCCGAAGGCACCAAGCGCGGCAAACGCGTCCAGGCGCTGGGCGGGGCGAAGAACCATGCGGTATTGATGCCGGATGCGGATCTGGATAACGCGGTCAGCGCGTTGATGGGCGCCGCTTACGGTTCGTGCGGTGAGCGCTGCATGGCGATTTCGGTGGCCGTGTGTGTCGGTGACCAGGTGGCGGATGCGTTGGTGGCCAAACTGACACCGCAGATCAAGGCACTGAAAATCGGCGCTGGTACAACTTGTGGCCTGGACATGGGGCCTCTGGTCACCGGTCAGGCGCGGGACAAGGTCAGCGGTTATGTTGAAGACGGCGTAGCCGCCGGTGCGAAGCTGGTGGTGGACGGTCGTGGTCTGAGCGTGGCCGGTCATGAGGACGGCTTCTTCCTGGGTGGCTGCTTGTTCGATAACGTCACGCCAGAGATGCGCATCTATAAAGAAGAGATCTTCGGGCCGGTGCTGTGCGTCGTCCGGGTCAACAGCCTTGAAGAGGCGATGCAACTGATCAATGATCACGAGTATGGCAATGGCACCTGCATCTTTACCCGTGATGGGGAAGCGGCGCGGTTGTTCTGCGATGAGATCGAAGTGGGTATGGTCGGCGTCAACGTACCGTTGCCGGTGCCAGTGGCGTATCACAGCTTTGGCGGCTGGAAGCGTTCGCTGTTCGGCGATCTGCATGCTTATGGCCCGGATGGCGTGCGGTTCTATACGCGTCGCAAGGCTATTACCCAGCGCTGGCCGCAACGGGCAAGCCATGAAGCTTCGCAATTCGCATTCCCTAGCTTGTAAGTAGAAGGGCAGAAGGCCGACCTCTTGAGGTCGGCCTTTGTGTTTTCGGGCTGTTTTGACCGATATGACAGAAATGTGAAATTAGAGGTTGACGGCAGATCCTGGACGTCTATAATTCGCCCCACTTCCGGCGCAGTCGAAACGGAAAACTCCTTGGTAAACAACGAGTTACGCAGTTTTCGACAGCGGTTACGCTTCAGTTCATCGAAGCCAGAAGGAGTTGGTAGGGCAGGGTATTGTCGCCTTATTGATGGCTCGATCTTCTCGGTCGAAAGCGGAGAAAAAGAGGTGTTGACAGCAGCGACTAACGCTGTAGAATTCGCCTCCCGCTAACGAGAGATCGGAAGCGCAAGTGGTTGAAGTTGCAGAGGAAACTTTGAAAACTTCTGAAAATAACCGCTTGACAGCAACAGAGGCTGCTGTAGAATGCGCGCCTCGGTTGAGACGAAAGCTCTTAACCAACCGCTCTTTAACA